>NZ_BORS01000020.1:0-78081 GCF_018333295.1 Paenibacillus apis | reverse complement strand
GTAGTCTTCTTGCGATTTACAAAGAACTTCATCCCTAGATGGGATAAACACGGAGGAGCCGGATGCGATGACCCGCATGTCCGGATCTGTGAGAGGCCTATGCGCATGCGCATAGGCCTACTCGATTTGCGTAGTGATGAAACTCTTCCCGGCTAATCCCGTATCAGTTATTATGAATTGAGTTCTGGAAAGGATGGAGTCAGATATGGAACAAGGGATGATTGTGAAAATGTACGAGAAAAGCGCAGACGGATCGCTGAATGAAATTGATGAACGCCTGTGGAGTCCGGCTATGATCGGCGCACTGGAGCATGTCAACTATATTGTGATACAGGATCGGGAATATGAAGCTGTTGAAGGCCGATTGAACATTGACGCACAGATTTTAGAGCTTTTGCTCGTTCCAATTAGGAACCAATAAACAATGGAGGAGGGAGTTAGCTGTGGCGAATCAAGAAGCAACCCCAAAGACGCAGGAGAACAGCAGGCTGTTCTCCTCTGAAGGGAAGCCGGTACGCGTTCTGTCCACATCACTTGGGATTGCCCTGTTGGCTAATGCGTTTCTTATTCCGGGAGAGCCTGCAATGGCATCAGGAAGCGGGACGTCTGAACCGACATTGGTGGAATGGTCTAGTGAAGAGGTCAAAGCCTATTTTGATCAAAATGTGGACTGGAGCCTGCCGATTCAGACCGAGGAGCAGAGCGGTCAGGAAGAAACTTCAGGCGGAACGACGATTGTCAACCACTATGGCGGATACGGAGGCTTTGGCTGGGACGATCTGCTGCTGTACCATTTGCTTTTTAATAGTGGAACGAACTATTCCAGCTCTACCTGGCACAAAAATAATAGAGGTTATTATCCAGGTACAACGACGCCATACACACCGCGCACTTATTCCAGCGGTTCTTTTCAGAGCAAGCCTGTAGCCGGTTCGGTCGTTCCTCCGAAGACCTCGGCGTCAACGAAGGGTTCTATTATCCGCCGTTCAACTTCATCGACAAGCGGCGGCATCGGCGGCAATTCCGGCAGTCTTGGTTCTTCCTCCAGCTCCAAGAGCAGTTCGGGAACGAGCAAAGGATTTTTCGGCGGATGAGCGGACAGACATTCAGGGTCACAGGAGAGCCTGCTCCTGATCGGCAAGCACGTGTCAAGGCACTGGAGGAACTGGGTTTTACTTGGGCAAATCTGGAGGATGAGGAATATTGGTTGGATCATATCATCCTGATGGACAGGACAGTCTATGAGGAGTTGTACGAAGCGTCTCGTGCTCTCTGGCGCATTCTCGACAAGGCGGCAAGATATGTGCATGGAAAAAGAGACCTATACGAGCTAATAGGGATTCCGCCGCTGCTGTGGGAGCTGCTCGATATCCTTCCGATGCCGGAGGAAGGCCTGATCAGCCGGTATGCCCGATTCGATTTTGCGGTGTCTCAGTCCGGAGCGATCAAGCTGCTGGAGCTGAATGCCGATACGCCTACCGGGTACGTAGAAGCATCTATCGCTACGCCGTGGCTGTTGACTCAAGCGGGCTACAAATCAGTGAATGAAGGAATGCAACGCCTTGTTGCAGAGGCCTGGAGCAAGGAGCAGCCTGAACGGGCAGCTTGCGTAGGCTATGGCGAGCATCTTGAAGATAGCGGAACAATCAATGCACTGGTGAAGCATAGCGGACGGGAAATGAGCTGTGAGGATTGTCTTGAGCTTTGGTTTGATGAGGGATACTTGAAGAACAAGAATGGGGACATCATTGAGCGTTTATTCGCCCTGTATCCTAAAGAATGGATGGCCGTGGACGATGCTGGCGAGGCGATGGCCTACGCCTTGGAGACGGGACGGTTGACGTTATTCAATTCACCTCACAGCCTCATTCTCCAGTCCAAGGGGCTGCTTGCCGCGGTGTGGGGGCTGTATGAGCTGGGGCTTCTTTATAATGCCCGGGAGCGGGAAGCCATCTCCAAATACATGCTGCCTACCTATAATAAACCGTTGTTCTCCGGAGATTTTGTGTCCAAGTCGATGTTTGGCCGGGAAGGCGGCTCCGTTCGGATGTACGATCCGGAAGGAGCGCTGGAGGCGGAGGATGCTGATGGCTTTGACAGCAGCGTGCTATTCCCCTCTGTCTATCAGAAGAGAGCAGACTTGGCGGTTGTGGAGACGAGTGCAGGCAAGCTCCATCTGCTGACAGGCATGTTTGTCATTAATGGAGAGCCCTGCGGATTGTTAGGCAGAGCAGGCGGACTCATTACGGGAAATACGAGTCATTTTATCGCGATAGGAGTGGACAGCCATGAATAGTAAAACCAAGCTTACAGTGGTATTGGTCTGCCTGATGCTGCTCTTGAGCGGTTGCGGGGCCTCAAGCGTGCTGCATACAGGCGCCGGCACCGAACAGACCGCGGAGTCCTCCAGAGTTCCATGGGACTACCGGATTCAACAAGCCACAGTCGGCGATCTTGTCGGGAGTGATATGACCTTGCTGCCGGATAATGAGCTGTTGCCGAACGATGGTAATTATGCGACCGGAGATACGATCTGGATTCTTCAATTCATGGATGCAGAACTCACGACCGATGAGAGTCAGAAGAATGAAATCCGCCTGTCGGCGTGGAGCACCCTCAAATCTTACCCGGATCAAGCCTCTGCGGAGAAGGATCTGGCTGAGCTTAAGGTTGCGGTCACGACGGAGGTTGGACTGGTAGGGGTCTACAAGACCGAATATAACGGGGATACCCGGAATTTTGCGGTGCTGGAGCTTCCGACAGGCAACCGGGTGAAGCAGCCTGTTGACGATGAGCGGTATGAGCAGCTGAAGAATGTACAAAAGGTTGCCGTAGTGCTGGAGGAAGTTCATGATTTCGCGGATTACGATCTGACTTATGCTAAATTTCGGGGGTGGGCAAATCCATGATTCTAGTCAATATTGTCATCAGCATTGCCATTATGATCGGGCTTCAATTGTTAGGGATGGTCATTTTTAACTGGATGACGCCTTATAATGATATGGAGGAATTAAAGCGCGGGAACAAAGCCGCCGCACTGGCTATGGGCGGAAAATTTATTGGTACGGCAATCATTCTGGGAGTCTCGGCTTATACCAATACTTCGATCTGGTTCATGATCCTCTGGTTTGCGGTAGGGTATGTCTGCCTGATCGCCGTGTATTGGATTTTTGAATGGGTAACGCCAACGATTAAAGTTTCGGACGCCTTGAAAGAGGGGAATGTAGCGGTAGGGATTTTGCTGTGCATGGTGTTTATCGGCATGGCTTTCGCTGTGAGCAGTCTTATCATATAATGGATCAAAGATGGACATGAGAAGAGACAGGGAGCGAATAACGAATCATGGAAGTTATCGAGCTGGGAATGATATTCAAATTGACCTTAGCGATGCTGTTTGGCTTGTTTATCGGAATTGACCGCCAATTAAAGCAGAAGCCGCTGGGAATTAAGACAAGCATGGTCATTTGTATTGCCAGCTGTCTCGTTACAATCGTGTCTATTGAGGCGTTCGAGGTCTTCGCAGGTCCAGACCATCCGAATATGGACCCGATGCGGCTTGCAGCACAGGTTGTAAGCGGTATTGGCTTTCTCGGTGCCGGGGCCATTTTGCGCCGCAGCAATGAAGGGATTTCCGGGCTGACCTCCGCGGCGATGATCTGGGCGGCCTCCGGGATCGGGATTGCAATTGGAGCCGGATTCTATTGGGAGGCGGGACTGACCGTCATTCTGCTGATGCTTTCCGTTAATTTCATTCCTTATCTCATAAAATGGGTCGGGCCATACAAGCTGAATCAGCGGGATGTATCCATCAAGGTCGTGATGGAGGCGGAAGGCGACCTGTCCATGCTGATTCGGATTATCGAACGCAAGGATGAAGGCAGTCGCGCAGCTAAGGCGCCGCAGCATCGAATCCGCAGATTGAAGATCAAGGATCTGGAAGAAGGCAGGCATCGGGTGGACATGGTCATTGCTGCTTCAGAAAGGGAGCTCACCACAGAAATTTATCAGTTCATCAGACAGATCGATCATGTCATCAGCGTTGAAGTAGAGAACCTGTAAGCCAGTAGCTATCTTAAAGGTTCGTAATCCTTTTTTAACTTTTTTGTTTGTTTTACCATGCACGCGGCATGGTATGATTATTGATGGTCATGCCATTTCATGCAACTAAAAGGATGAGTTACTTATGAGTAAGCAAATTTTGATTGTTGATGATGATGAGAAAATCGCTAAACTAATAGAGATTTATATGCTGAATGAAGGATTTACGGTGCACCGTACCGGCAACGGACTACAGGCGCTGGAAATGGTGGAAGAGCTTCCGATTGATCTGATCATTCTGGATGTAATGATGCCGGGACTCGACGGCATCTCCGTTTGTCTGAAAATTCGCGAGACCTTGACCACTCCGATTCTGATGCTTAGCGCCAAGGATGGGGACATGGACAAGATTACCGGACTGATGACCGGTGCGGATGATTACATGGTAAAGCCGTTCAATCCGCTGGAGCTGGTGGCCAGAGTCAAATCACTCTTGCGGCGCTCTTCTTATTCCAATCAGCCTCCTCAGCAGGCTTCCGATCATCTGATCACGCTCGGTTCGCTTCATATTGACAAGGAGACTCACATAGCCTCCGTGGATGGACGGCCGGTCAAGCTGACCCCGATCGAATTCAGCATCTTGTATTTGCTGGCAAGCCATCCGGGCAGGGTCTTCGGATCAGAAGAAATTTTCGAGCTGATCTGGAAGGATAAGTATTTTGAGAGCAATAACTCGGTCACTGTACATATCAGCCGGCTCCGGGACAAGCTGGAGAAGGAAATGGACGGGGAGAAGCTGATTAGAACCGTATGGGGGGTTGGCTATAAAATTGAAGGCTAGCCTCAGGTTTTTAGCGTGGCTATTTTGGACCGTCGTTGCTTCCTTGATTTCGCTTCTGCTGCTGGTCGTAACAGCCCGATTGTTCTATTTTTTCCTGCCGACAATTTCGTTTAATTCTTTTATTTACTGGGTTAACGTGAATATTGGCTTTCCATTAGCCTATTACCTGGCAGGCGTTCCGATCATGCTGCTGTTCTCGTTGTATTTCTATAGAAGAAGCGTCCGGCGCCATGAGCATAAGTATCTGGATCAGCTTATTGAGGGCGTGCATAAAATTGAGCAGGGCTCCAACGCGAAGATTCCGGTCGAGAATGTAGGACAGCTTGGGCAGCTCGCAACGGACATTAACCGAATGCTGGACAGAATGCGAACCTCCATGGAGGAGGAGCGCAAGGCTGAACAGACCAAGAATGAGTTGATTACGAATGTCTCCCATGACTTGCGGACACCTCTGACCACGATCACCGGGTACCTGGGGCTGATCGATCAGGACCGCTATCGGGATGAGGTTGAGCTTCGCTATTATATCAATATGGCTTATGAGGAATCCTTGCGCTTGAAGCAGCTGGTGCAGGACTTGTTCGAATACACCCGTTTGCAAGGAAAAGAAATGAAGCTGATTCCGAGCCGGATTAATCTGGCAGAGCTGCTCCATCAGATCTCCGCTCATTTTGGCTGGCAGCTGCAGGAGAATAATATGGAATGCCGTCTCTTTATGCCGGCACATCCACTGAATATTTTAGCGGATACGGACAAGCTGCGGAGAGTCTATGAGAACCTGTTTACAAATGCTATTCGGTATGGCAGTGCCGGCCGGTTCATTGATATTCGCGGATGGATCGACGGAGACGAGGTTGTCACAGAGGTGATCAATTATGGAGAAGCCATTCCGGAGGCGGATCTTCCGCATCTGTTCAACCGCTTCTATCGGGTGGAGAAATCACGGGCTGGGCATACCGGTGGTTCTGGGATCGGACTGGCGATTGCGAAAAATATCGTTGAGCTGCATGGCGGAAGCATATCGGCAGATAGTGACGTATATAGGACGGTGTTTACTGTGCGTCTGCCCATGAACCGTGAGAAATAAGCAATGCTGTCCGAAGCAATCGGGCGGCTTTATTTTTTTCATCATAGTCTGCTCGCTGCAAGTTTAAGGAAATCGAAGGTCTTTCTTAAGGAATTCTTAAGATTTTCTTATATGGAATGCAACCAGTCTGCCGGATAATAAGATTAACAATTGGCTTCAGACTGATCTTATTAGGAGTGGAAACTAGCAATGAAGAGAAGATCCATGGATTTAATATATCGTGAGTTCAAACTGGACGTATACCGTTACTTATATTATTTGTGTCATGACCACCACCAATCCGAGGATTTGACGCAGGAGACCTTTTGCCGGGCGTGCAAGAAGCTCGAGAATCTGGAAATGGGCAAGATTAAAGCCTGGCTGCTGCGGGTTGCGCATAATGCCTACATCGACAGAGTGCGTAAAGAGAGCAGATCCCAGGTTTATGAAAATGAATTTTTCTATGGGATACCGAATGAAGAGACTCCTGAGCATCTTGCTCTGCGACAGGAGCGGAGCGACGAGCTTTATGCACTTCTGGCACAGCTGACTCCCCAGCAGCAGCATGCTGTGCTTTTGTATGACATTCAAGGCTTTTCGTATCAGGAATCCGCTGATTTGATGAAGATCAGTCTTTCCCATTTCAAGATTCTCCTTTACCGGGCCAGACAGAAGCTTCGTTCTCAACAGAAGGATGTTCAGGTCAATACCATGCTTGCCGCCAATCTCTGATTTAAGCAATAGGAGGGTGTCCCAGAAGTCATCATAAGATGAACTGAGGGGCACCCTCTTGCATTTGCTCTTTGATTTTTTTATACTTCACCTTCATAATGAATGTGTTAAACATAGAGAGAACATGTGTGGATGGAGAGATGATGATGAATGCTTCAAATGAAGGGGGGACAGCCGCCCAGAGGCTGACCTTTTTTCCGGTTTTATTTGCAATCAGTCTGGTGCATCTGCTGAATGATACGATGCAGTCTGCGATTCCAGCCCTGTTTCCGGTCCTGAGAGACTCTTTGATGCTGAGCTACGGTCAGATCGGTTGGATATCCTTCGCCATGAATATGACAGCCTCTGTCTTTCAGCCGGTGGTGGGCATTTACTCGGATATACGACCCAGACCTTACATACTACCGCTCGGAGTGTGCTTTACACTAGTCGGTGTGGTTATGCTTGCTTATGCTCCTGTCTACAGCATGATCCTGCTTGCCGTGATGTGCATTGGCATTGGCTCCTCGATCTTTCACCCGGAATCTTCCCGGGTAGCTTATCTTGCCGCAGGGAATCGCCGAGGCTTAGCTCAGTCCATCTTCCAGGTGGGCGGCAACATTGGGGCTTCATTGGGACCGCTGATGACAGCTCTTATATTTATACCGCTTGGCCAGCAGAGTGTAGTCTGGTTTGCGCTAGCGGCAGTAGCTGCAATTGTGATCCAGTTTTTCGTAGCCAGATGGTATGCTTCCCTGAATGCTCGGCCTGTAGCGCGTAAAACCACTGTTCAAGAGTCCGGTAAGACTCATTTGTCCAAACCCGGTCTCAGCAAAGGAAAAATCAGCGGTGCGATTACGGTCCTTGTTGTGCTGCTGTTTTCTAAGAATGTATACTCCATCAGCATTTCCAGCTTCTATGCCTTCTATTTAATTGATCACTTTGGACTCGGCAAGAGTAGTGCTCAATGGTATGTATTTGCTTTCCTTGCTGCTTCTGCGGTAGGCACCTTCTTCGGCGGACCGATCGCCGACCGCTATGGAAGAAAAAATATCATCTGGCTGTCGATCCTTGGCGCTGCACCTTTTGCGCTGCTCATGCCGTATGCGAACCTGTTCTGGTCGGGCATATTGGTCGTGCTGGCCGGTCTGATCATGTCTTCCTCGTTTTCAATTATTGTTGTCTATGCCCAGGAACTGCTGCCGGGAAAAGTTGGGCTGGTCTCCGGCCTGTTCTTCGGCCTGTCCTTCGGATTAGGGGGACTTGGATCGGCCGTGCTCGGTAATTTTGCGGACCAATGGGGCATCGTGTTTATTATGCAGATTTGTTCCTATCTTCCTTTGCTTGGTTTGCTGACGGTCTTGCTGCCTAAGGATGAGGCGCTGCGGGCAGGCTGACAATGGAGATGAGATTTAAGCTGTCCTTGGATTGCATGAATGGGAGGAATGTGGATGAGCTATGAGATGTCAGCTTTGATTGAGCTTCGGGAGGCAAGCAGTCTAGAGGCTCTTATCCTCGGACAACGGGAAATGATAGCTGATTTGCAGGCGGTCGCTTCACTCCAGCTTCCGCAAGGACGGATTGCCGCCGGTTATATTCGGAATTTCGTCTGGGATATCCTGCACGGGTATTCAGAACGGACGCCGCTGCTCGATGTGGATGTGATCTATTATGATCCCAATTGCCTTGATGAGGAAGCGGAGAAGGAGATTGACGCCAGGCTTAGAGAGCTTGTGCCGAAATGGAATTGGTCAGCGAAAAATCAGGCCAGAATGCACTTGAGGAATGGGCATGAACCCTATGCCTCGGCAGAAGATGCGATGCGGTATTGGCCTGAAACAGCCACCGCTATCGCTGCCTTCTGGTCCAAGGAGGAGATAGTGCAAATCAGTGCACCACTCGGGCTGGAGGATTTGCTCCATCTGCGGCTTAGAGAGAATCCGAATTGTAATTCTTCAGGTACGTTCGAGCAGCGGATACAGAGCAAGCGCTGGCTGGAGCTATGGCCGAAGCTGCAGCTCGTATCTAGGGAGATTTGAATTGGCGGGAGGAGGAAGGCTTATGAATAAGTCCAAGGGCTATTTGTATTATCTAATCTGGATAATCGGTGCGTTGCTTCTTGTCTATTACGGAAACCGCTTTGTCTCGATGATGGAGCAGAACTCTGACAGTGTGCTGAAGGTGAGTTACAGCCTGATCGGTAATATTTTATACGGATTGGCGCTGGGTGCCTATCTCAGTATGCTTGGCGGTCTGCCGAACCGGCGAAGTTTCCAGCGGCCTTTATTCTTCTTTGTATTTCTGCCGACCTTATTGCTGGCCATTTATCCGATTCTCAGCATTTACTTCAAGATGCCCTACGGTTCATTGTATATTCAATTGACAGCTCAGGAGGGTTATTTCTTTATCACCGCTTTATGCGGACTGACTATGATGAAGAGCTTGTTTGGGAGTAAGTAAATAGAATTGAGGAGGGATACCCATGGGCAAGGTGTTGATTCTTGGTGGTACGAAATATTTTGGCAAACGATTAGTGGAGCTATTACACGCGGAAGGCCGTCATGAGATTACGGTGGCAACGAGAGGCATAACCGGGGCGGAATTCGATAAAGATGTAAGACGAATTACGGTCAACCGAACGGATGCGGATTCGCTGGGCAAGGCAGCAGCAGCAGATTCCTGGGATATCGTCTATGATAATATTTGCTTTTCACCGAACGAAGCGTTGATCGCAGTCGATGCCTTTGAAGGGAGGGTAGGGCGTTATGTACTCACCTCTACCTTATCTGTCTATGGATTTGGCTCATCCCCGCTCCGGGAAGAGGATATGGACCCTTACAACTATCCTTGGGCAGCTGCAGAACGGGGAGAACTGGAGTACGGCGAAGGGAAGCGGCAAGCGGAAGCCGTGTTTTTTCAGAAGGCTGCTTTCCCGGTGGCTGCCATGCGCATTCCAATCGTACTCGGTCCGGATGATTACACAAGGCGCCTTCATTTTCATGTGGAGCATGTTAAACATGAGCTTCCGATCGTCATGCCTAATCCGAGTGCGGAGATGTCGTTCATATCATCTGCCGAGACGGCCGAGTTCCTGCAATGGCTTGGGAGCTCCGGGCTCGTCGGCCCGGTAAATGCTTGCTCCGAGGGACGTATAGCGTTATCCCGGATGATGGAATGGATTGAAGAGGCAACAGGCAAGAAGGCGAACTTGGTTGCCGAGGCGGACGAGGAGCATCATTCTCCATTCGGTATTCCATCCTCATGGACGATGGACACAAGCAAGGCTGCGGCAGGAGAATACCGCTTCTCGCAGGTCGCCGATTGGCTCCCGAAACTGATCGCCGATATTGCTGCGGGAAGAGCATGAGCATGGATCATGATTCTAAAGGAGGCATTCGGGATGAAGTGGAAGGATCGCATCGTCATCGTAACGGGAGCAGGAAGAGGAATCGGACGGGGCTTGGCCGAGAAGTACGCTGAAGCCGGTGCAACCGTAATTGTCGCGGAGATGCTGGAAACGGAAGGACAGGCGGTCGCCGAGGCCATTTCCCTGCAGGGAGGCAAGGCCAAGTATGCTGCTTGCGATGTCCGAGCCGAAGAGGATCTTATCCGGCTGCTGGCATCAACCGCAGAAGAATTCGGCCGCATCGATGTCCTGATTAATAATGCGGGGGTATCCCGCTTCAAGTCTCCGTATGAGCTGTCGGTAGAGGAGTGGGATGATGTGCTGAATACCAATGTGCGGAGCGTGTTTATCGCATCCCGTGAGGCAGCAAAGGTCATGAGGCTGCAGCCGGAGGGCGGTGCGATCGTAAATATTGCTTCCACCCGTGCGTTGATGTCCGAGCCGGGTTCGGAGGCCTATGCCGCATCTAAAGGCGCGATCGTCTCGATCAGTCACGCGCTCGCTGTATCCCTTGGCCCTGACCGGATTCGAGTCAATTGTATCAGTCCCGGATGGATTGAGACCGGAGATTATAACTCCTTGCGCGATATCGATCATCACCAGCATCCAGCCGGACGGGTGGGAGAACCGGGAGACATTGCCCGAGCCTGCCTGTATTTGACGGATCCTGATAATTCCTTCGTAACCGGAAGTCATCTGGTCGTAGACGGCGGAATGACACGGAAAATGATCTATGAAGAATAAATTAAATCTGAGTTCGAGAGGCTGGAGGGATAACTTATGAAAATAGGCATCATCGGATTAGGCGATATCGCTCAGAAAGCTTATTTGCCTGTCATTACTGCCTTGGAGGGGGTAGAGCTTGTATTCTGCACCCGGAATCGGAAGACTTTGGATCGTCTTTCGGCCAAATACAGAATTTCTGAAGCCGCGGAATCTGTCGAAGAGTTAATTAGCCTCGGGGTAAATGCCGCGTTCATTCATTCCTCTACCGAGTCTCACGCGCAGATTGCAGAGCAGCTGATTCGCAGCGGTATACATGTCTATGTCGATAAGCCGATTTCCTATCATTATGGGGAAGCTGAGCGGCTAACCGCTCTCGCAGAGGAATTGGGCGTTATTCTGATGGTAGGCTTCAACCGGCGCTTTGCCCCGATGCATGCGGCAGTGAAGGATACGGCGCAGGTACGTTCCGTGCTTTTGCAAAAAAATCGTCTTCGTTCTCCTGATTATGCCCGCCGCTTTGTGTATGATGACTTTATCCATGTCGTAGATACGATCCGTTACCTGGCGCCGGGGCAAATCACGAAGCCTCCCCGGATTACGACCTTTGTGGAGGATGGGAAACTGGTGTATGTGCAGCTTCAATTGGAAGGACAAGACTTCCTGTGCACCGGTGTGATGAACCGCGATTCCGGGGCCGATGATGAAGTTCTTGAGGTCATGAGCCCGGGGAACAAGTGGGTGATTGAGAGTATGAATACGACCGTTCATTATGAAGCAGGACAGGAACAGGTTCTGAAATTCAAGGACTGGGATCCCGTGTTATATCGCCGCGGCTTCGTTCGTATGATTGACCATTTTCTGGATTGCGTCCAAAATGGCCGACAGCCCATCATCACTATGCAAGATACCTTGGAGAGCCACCGGATTTGCGAACTGATCGTCCTGGAAGCCGAGCGGAATAATGCATTGCCTTGGGGTTTGGCGTAATAAAGAAGAGCCGAGCCGGAAGTCATACACTCCCGCTCGGCTCTTCTTTATTAAAGTGGATCCATTCAGAAAGCAATTCAAGACTCCTGTGAGTCCGATGGTTCAAATTTGTAATCCTTTAGCTTCTCCAGAGCGCTGCGCGAATCTTTCTTCGCCGGCGCTTTTCGACGTTCCGCCGGCTGCTCTGGCTTCGGCAGTAAGTTAGCGATATAGTGCAAGTAATCTCTGTTCTCCTCGGCCTGTTCAAGAATAACACCCAAGGCTATAAAGATCATTCCGCTCAGAAACCCGGATACAACTGTGCAGAGAGCGGTCCAAAAGCTGCCGAGATAAGGTCCTCCCAGAACACCAACAAGTAAACCGACTGCAAAAAGAAAAATGCCAATCCACTTTAAAAGTCTGCTCACATGAAACCCTCCCGAATTAGATTACGAATGCACTAGATTACGATTTTGTCTGAAATCTGTGTACCAGCAGTGTGTAGCAAAGCACCGCGCCGACATCACCGCAGAAGATGACCACCGCCATGGGAACAGCTGTATACTCTCCGCCAAGCCCGACCAATGGGGCGACGACGGCTCCAAGGATATAAGGCAGCAAGCCCAGCAGCGCCGAAGCGCTTCCCGCGGACTTCTGCTGATTCTGCATCGCGAGCGTGAAGCTGGACGTCCCGACGATACCGACGGCAGAGACAACAAAGAACAGCGGAACCAGCAGTGCAGCAAGTCCTGCGTCCAGCAGCACACCTGCAAGCAGGAGTACCGAGGCTATCGCAGCCATGCCGAGACCAAAGCGCAGGAGCACGGTTTCGGACACCCGTCCTGCCAGCCGGCCTGTGACCTGGCTGGCAATAATGATGCCTACGCCGTTCATGGCAAAGATCAGACTGAAGGTTTGCTCACTGACTTGGTATATATTTTGTAGTACAAAGGAAGACCCGGAAATATAGCCGAACATCGCTGCAGAAATGAGTCCCTGGCTCAGGCAATAACCGATGAACAGGCGGTCACGCAGCAGTCTGGCAAAGGTGGAGCGGGTATTCTGCCAGCCGCCGTTTTGCCGGCGTTCCCGCGGAAGGGTCTCCTGCTGGCCGAGCAGTACGGCAAGCAGCATGATCACGCCGACCACGCATAGCACAGCGAAGACGCCGCGCCAGGAGACAAAGCGGAGCAGCTGCCCGCCAAGAATCGGCGCCAGAATCGGAGCGGCTCCGTTAATGAGCATGAGTAGCGAGAAGAATCTGGTCAGCTCGGAGCCGGAATACATATCCCGCACAATGGCGCGGGAGAGGACGATGCCGGCGGCTCCGGACAGCCCTTGAATGAAGCGAAGCACATTCAAGGTGATGGCATCCGGTGCGAATACGCATAGCACCGAGCTGATCGCATAGGCGGCCATGGCAATAATGAGCGGGACACGCCGTCCCCGGGCATCGCTCAGCGGGCCGACGACAAGCTGTCCGAGCGCCAGACCAAGCAGGCAGGCTGTCAGGCTGAGCTGGATCATGGAAGCGCTCGTGGACAGCTCTCCGGCCATGGTCGGCAGGGCGGGAAGGTACATATCCAGCGACAGCGGGCCGAAGGCAGACAAGCTGCCAAGAATGAGAGCCGAGGTGAATCGGCGGCTCCGGACAGCCGGATTACTGGAGCTGCCTTCTAAAACCGTATCGGCTTGTTGTGAATTGGAATCCGTAGTAATACTCATAGATGATATTCCTTTCATGAAAAGAGTCAGCGAAGTTTCAGTTTATTGACGATTTTCCTATTATACTACATTTTAATAAAGTGGCGAATCGCTTACGAACCGAATTGATCTGTGATTTGCCGAAAAGAGATTGACGGATAATTGACCACCATTTAATATAGTAATCATATTTTACTTTAATACTTTTATCCATAAAAGCGTCAATGAGACTATGCTTTCGTGGGATGAATTTAATGAGTAGATGAGAGGGGTTATGACAATGAATTTTAAGAAATCAGCCATTTTAGCAATGACAACGGCAGCACTGATCTTTGGAGTTGTAGGATGCGGAAACAACAATGCGGGCAGCACAGCGAATTCCGGTGGGAATTCCTCCTCTGCCGCAGGCAAGGACAGTTACAAGATCGCTATCTCCCAATATGTAGAGCATCCATCCCTGGATGCTACGCGTGAAGGATTTATGGCGGCACTCAAGGATGCCGGACTTGTGGAGAAGGAAAATTTGACGGTGGATTATAACAATGCCCAAGCGGATTCTGCAAATAACATGTCGATCGCGCAAAAAATCGCCGGGGAAAAATACGATCTGGTATTGGCAATCGCTACCCCGCCGGCTATTGCGGTTGCAGGTCAGGTGAAGGATTCTCCGATTCTGTTCGCTGCGGTTACAGACCCGCTTGATGCCAAGCTGGTTAGTGATCTGGAGCATCCGGGCGGCAATATCTCGGGGGCATCCGATACGAACCCTGAAGCGATCAAGAAGCTGATGAACTTTGTTGCCGATCATTTTGGAGATGTAAAGAATGTCGGTATTGTTCTGAACGAGGGCGAACCGAATGCGGTCGTGATGAGCAAGATTGCTGAAGAGGCATTGAAGGAACGGGGGATTTCCTTGGTAAAGGCAACCGTGACCAATACCTCTGAAGTGAAGCAGGCTGCCGAATCTCTGGTAGGCCGTGTTGACGCAATTTATATCACGCTGGATAACACGGTTGTCGAGGCGGTAAATACGATTATCCAGACGGCAAATGAGCATGACATTCCATTCTTCTCAGCGGATCGGGATACCGTAGAGAAGGGCGCCTTCGCTACCGTTGGATTCAAATATTATGATCATGGCTACCAGGTTGGTCAGATGGCCGTCGAAGTGCTCAAAAACGGCAAAAATGTCGGCGATTTGCAGGTTACGGTTCCTGACAAGTTGGACTTCATCCTGAACCTCAGCGCCGCTGCGGAGCAAGGCATTGAAGTGACCGACGCGATGAAGGAACAAGTGCTCGACAAGGAGAACAATCTGATCGAGTAGACGAAGGTCATACTCGCCTGGAGGTAGATTCATCATGACAACTGCATTACTTGGGGCGCTCGAATCCGGGTTGATTTATGCTTTGATGGCGCTTGGGGTATATATTACATTCCGCATTCTGGATTTCCCTGATTTGACTGTGGACGGCAGCTTTACCACAGGAGGCGCGATTGCTGCGGTAATGATTACGAGCGGAACGTCGCCCTGGATTGCAACTCTATCGGCGCTTGCCGGCGGCATGGTTGCCGGTGCGCTGACCGGAATTATTCATACTAAGGGCAAAATTAACGGACTGCTCTCCGGGATCTTGATGATGATTGCACTGTATTCCATTAATATGCGGATCATGGGCAAGCCGAATGTCAGCTTGCTTGGCGAGCCTACTGCATTCGGTTCCATATCTCCGTTAATCCTGATGCCGTTCATCGTTATTCTGATCAAGCTGGCATTGGACTGGTTCTTCCACACAGATCTCGGCTTAGCGCTTCGGGCGACCGGCGACAATCAAAGAATGATCCGCAGTCTGGGGATGCACACCGATTACACCCTTATTTTGGGGCTAAGCCTGTCCAATGGACTTGTTGCCCTCTCGGGTGCCTTAATTGCTCAGCAGACCGGCTTCTCGGACATTTCGTCGGGGATCGGGATGATTGTGATCGGGCTTGCCTCGGTTATCATTGGAGAGGCGATTATCGGAGCTCGCAGCGTCTTTATTGCTACACTCGCAGTCATTGTCGGTTCGATTGTATACCGCGTGGTTGTAGCCTTGGCCCTGAGAGTCGACTGGCTTGAGCCGACGGATTTGAAGCTGATCACTGCTGTAATTGTGGTGGTTGCTCTAGTGGTGCCGACGGCTAACAGATCGTGGAAGCAGAAAGCCCTGGCACGCAAGCGGACACAGGAAATAGCGGATATGTCCAGCGCCCGCCAGACCGGGGGTGGATTCTAATGCTGCAGCTTAGTCAGGTATCCAAACTGTTTAATCCTGGTTCTCCCGATGAGAAAACCGCATTGATTAATGTAAATTTAACCTTGCAGCCCGGCGACTTTGTGACTGTTATCGGAAGCAACGGTGCGGGTAAATCTACATTGATGAATATGATCTCTGGCGTGCTCCGTCCTGATTCCGGCGAGATCCGGATCGAAGGCAATGAAATCAGTCATCTGCCCGAATATAAGAGAAGCCGCTGGATTGGCCGTGTATTTCAGGACCCGATGGCCGGAACGGCACCTCATATGACCATTGAGGAGAACCTCGCGATGGCATATGCGCGAGGCAAGAGGCGCGGACTCTCGTTCGGCGTGACCTCTGCCCGCCGTGTCTGGTTCCGGGAACAGCTCAGCCGTCTGGGGATCGGACTGGAAGAACGTCTCAAGGCAAAGGTCGGCACGCTGTCAGGCGGCGAAAGACAGGCGCTAAGCCTGTTGATGGCGACCTTTACCGAGCCGCAAATTTTGCTGCTTGACGAGCATACGGCTGCGCTGGATCCGGCACGGGCCGAATTGGTCACGCGCTTGACTCAAGCTATTGTAGAAGAGCTGAAGCTGACCACATTGATGGTGACACACAATATGGAGCAGGCAATTCGACTTGGAAACCGCCTCATCATGATGGACGGCGGGCGCATTATTCTGGATTTCAATGAGGAGCGAAAATCGGATCTGACGACCGAGCGTTTGCTAGGCGAGTTTGAGCGTATCAGCG
The DNA here is from genome assembly GCF_018333295.1 of Paenibacillus apis. Lineage (NCBI taxonomy): Bacteria > Bacillati > Bacillota > Bacilli > Caryophanales > Paenibacillaceae > Paenibacillus > Paenibacillus apis. The sequence goes on along the minus strand of NZ_BORS01000020.1, from coordinate 61,591 downwards.
GACACAAGCTGGCTGATGACCGCGTCGTACTTGGGTAATCTGCTGTCGAGACCGTCAGCTGGCCTTATCAGGCCGGTCTGGCGGTTTTTCGCATGACTTACCGTTCATAATGTCACAGGTCCATGCTATAATCGATTAAACGGAGGGGATGAAGCATGATACTGGAAGCAGCCCAGCTTCAAGTTAAGCCAGGCTCGATTAATGATTTCGAGAGTAATTTCCGTAAAGCGTCCAAGATAATCTCACAGATGCCCGGATACCTGTCGCATGAGCTACATAAATGTGTTGAGACAGAAGATAAGTATTTATTGCTTGTGAAATGGGAGTCCATCACTGCACATGAGGTCGGGTTCCGCAAATCGCCACAATATGAAGAGTGGAAAGCCTTATTGCATCATTTTTATGACCCTTTCCCAACGGTGGAACACTATGTACAAATTAAAAATTAACGATTATACCCTGCAGGATGCTGTTCTGTCTGATCTAGGGGATATTGTATCGATCTATAACGAGACCATTGCCGGACGGATGGTAACAGCCGATCTTGAACCGGTGTCTGTGGAAAGCCGGGTGAACTGGTTCAAGGAGCATTCACCGGATCACCGGCCTTTATGGGTGCTGAAATCCGGAGACAAGGTTGCGGCTTGGATCAGCTTTCAATCGTTCTATGGCCGGCCTGCTTATTCGGCAACCGCCGAGATCAGCATCTATATTTCCGAGGCCTATCGCTCCAGGGGCATAGGCAAAATACTGCTGGAGCAGGCGCTGGCCTTTTGTCCCCGAATCGGCGTGCTGACCTTGCTGGGCTTTGTCTTTGCGCATAACGAGCCAAGCCTGGCGCTGCTCAGAAAGTTCGGCTTTGAAGAGTGGGCTTTTTTACCTCGTGTTGCTAATCTAGATGGAATTGAGCGAGATCTGGTCATTTTGGGACGCCGAATAGAATCGGAGATCGAGATAGGAGAAGAGCTCCATTGAACGAATGGATTGAATCGATAACCGGGTGGCTGCTGGATGCTACCCAACTCAGCGGATTCGGCATACTTGCCATTACATTGCCGCTTGCCTTGATTCAAGGCACTTTCGGCGTGTTCCCCTTTGCGACCATTGTAATGCTGCATATTTCAACGCTTGGTGTGGCGCAGGGATTACTGGCGAGCTGGTTCACCGGATCGGTTGCTGGAATGATCGTATATTGGCTTTGTAAAACGACGTTTACAGAATGGATCAGCAAAAAATGGATGTACAAGCTGGAGAGATACGAAAAATGGCAGCGAAGTCTTGAGCGTTACGGGGTGTGGGCCGTGATTTTTTTGCGGACGATTCCAATCATGCCTAACAATCTGATCTCCTTCATGGCCGCGATCTCCAAGCTGAAGACAGCATCCTATACCTGGTCCAATGCGGCAGGCAACTTATCGAGCATTTGGCTGTTCGGTATTTTAAGTGCTTCAATCGTATTTCCGGATATGGATTTGCGCAAGTTGATTTTCTCTTACGTGTTATTTCTTGCCTTGCTGCTATCTATGTTTGTTATTCGCCAGCGTCTGATGAAGCATCGGGAGCATCATAAAAGCTCAGTGAAATCCTAATAATCATAATAGATGATAGATGAGCAGACCTTTAAATGGAGGCAGCAGGAATGAATATGAACGATAAGGCAGATGCCGTGACAAAACCGAAACAAAGAAAGTTGCTATTTAGTGCAGGCCTAAGCTGGATGTTCGATGCGATGGATGTCGGGCTGATTTCATTTATTATCGCGGCGCTGGCTGCCGAGTGGAGCCTTTTGCCAGAGCAGACAGGCCTATTCACCAGCATAAATTCCATAGGCATGGCGGTTGGGGCGGCCATATCAGGCATACTCGCCGACAAATATGGCCGGAAAGCAATTCTGCTGTGGACGCTCCTGATTTTCTCGGTGGCCAGCGGATTGTCAGCCTTGGCAACCAGCTTCACCGTATTGTGCTTGTTGCGTTTTGTAGCAGGCTTCGGCCTTGGCGGAGAACTGCCGGTCGCTTCAACACTTGTATCGGAATCAGTTCCGGCTAAAGAGCGCGGACGAGCGGTCGTTCTGCTAGAGAGCTTCTGGGCTGCAGGCTGGATCTTGTCGGCCTTGATCGCTTACTTTGTGATTCCAAAGTACGGATGGCAGGCAGCCTTCATTCTTGGCGCAGTACCGGCGCTCTATGCGCTGTATTTGCGCAAATCGATTCAAGATCCTCCGCGTTATGTCCGGAGTACGGAGAGGCTTACGCTGGGTCAACGCTTTATGTCCGTGTGGGCATCGCCGCACCGCAAGTCTACAATCATGCTGTGGATTCTCTGGTTTACCGTGGTCTTCTCCTACTATGGCATGTTTTTGTGGCTGCCAACGGTGATGGGGCTGAAGGGTTTCAGCCTAGTCAAGAGCTTTGAGTACGTTCTGATTATGACGCTGGCTCAGCTCCCCGGATATTTCACCGCAGCTTATTTGATTGAAAAGCTAGGCCGAAAGTTTGTATTGGTCGTCTATCTGCTTCTAACTGCTGTCAGTGCGGCCTGGTTCGGCAATGCCACCAGCGAGGGCATGCTGATTGCGGCGGGGATGTGCCTGTCGTTCTTTAACTTGGGGGCATGGGGCGGCATGTATGCTTATACGCCAGAATTATATCCTACTTCAGTTCGTTCGACCGGTGTCGGCCTTGCCGCTTCGTTCGGCCGGGTTGGAGGAATTATCGCTCCGTTCATGGTTGGGATGCTCGTAGCGAGACAAGTACAGATCGGGTCCATATTCTGGATTTTCTTCGTAACGATTCTAATCGGAGCTGCGGCGGTATTATGGCTGGGAACCGAGACCAAAGGAAAAGAGCTTATCGATTAAGATAAGCTCTTTACGTCTATTCTGATTAGGGAATCACTCGAGCTCGGAGGATTGAATGAATTCTCCCGGCATGAGAGCCCGTCCTTGAATGCCCGATTCCTTCAAGGTTCTTACAAACAGATCGCCGTCCTGTTGAATTAGCCCGAAGGTATTGTAGTGAATTGGAACGACATGTCGTGCCTGCAGCCACTTGGCAGCCGTAAGAGCATCCTCTGGACCCATCGTGAAGTAATCCCCGATCGGCAGAAAAGCGAGATCAATACGGCGGCGTTCGCCGATGAGCTTCATATCACTGAACAAGGCGGTATCCCCGGCGTGATAGATCGTAAGTCCGTCCAGTTCAAGGACAATTCCTGCCGGGACACCCATATAGATGTTCGTTCCCTCAACCTCAATGGAGGAGGTGTGAAGCGCTGGTGTCAGGCGGAGCCGGCCAAAGGGAAACGGGAAGCTTCCGCCCAGATTCAGACCGGAGGTCTTTAGCCCTTTGTTAGCAAAATAATTGGCCAGTTCAACGATCGCGATAATTTCAGCACCGGTTCTCCGTGCAATCGGCTCTGCATCTCCGATATGGTCGGAATGCCCGTGGGTCAGCAGGATATAATCGGCCTGAATCGAGTCCGCCTTGCCGCTGCTTGAGGGATTACCTGTGATGAAGGGGTCGATCAGAAGCTTGTAATCTCCGGTATCAATATGAACCGTGGAATGCCCAAGATAGGTAATCTTCATCCTTCATTACTCCTTTATTGGCAAATGTTGTTCTGATTTCATTCTCTATTATAAAGAAACGAAATGCCTGTGTCATATCGCCAGAGCATCCCTGCCCAGAATTCTGGATGCTTTGAACCGAGGAGGAGAGTCTCATGTCAAAGAATTTGCTGGATCAACTAAAAGAGGAGAGGATAGTAGCTATTTTGCGCGGTATTCCCAAGGAAAGGGCTAATCAGATTGCTCATGCTCTTTGCGAGGGCGGGATTGTCTTTACGGAGGTCACGATGAATACGGAGGGAGCGACCCGGATGATCTCAGACTGGAGAGAGCAATTCGGAGAGAGAATGCGGATCGGGGCCGGTACCGTGCTGGATCTTAAGACAGCTCAGGAAGCGGCTTCTGCCGGAGCCGAATACCTAGTCTCTCCAAATCTGGACGAATCCGTTGTTGAGTATGCATTAAGCCGGGGCTTATCCGTTTTTCCAGGTGCAATGACCCCAACCGAAATTATCCGGGCGTGGAAAGCTGGCGCAACTGCGGTGAAGATTTTTCCTATGGCTACATTAGGGGTGAGCTATTTGAAGGAAATACGTGCTCCGCTGGATCATATCCCTATGCTGGCGACCGGAGGGGTACGAATGGATAATATTCGCGAATTTCTCGCCGCCGGTGCTGTTGCAGTCGGTATAGGCGGGTATCTGGTGAATCCTGCGCTCGTGAGGGAAGGCCGCTATGAGCGGATTGCGCAAAATGCCAAGGATCTGGTTCGGGCCGTCAAGTCCTATGGACCTTCGCTTGTCTGACTGGCATTCCGGTCCTGTTCCGAATTTCACTTGCGATACCTATCCGTTGGAGATGCAATGCTGCATATTTACAGGAAAAAGCGCAATAGCAAAGGACAGCTAACATCGGAGGGCGAGTTAGAGGGGGCAACGTGTGAAGGGTTGCTACGATCGCTGTTGTTCGCGGATTTCTTTGATTGGAATAAGTTCTCACAAGGGAGAAATCCGCTCACAAAGGCGAACGCTAACGCTTGATGCTTCCGAAGAAGCTTTCTTATAGAAAGCTTGTAACACTTCACACTTATGCCCTGACTACTTCGCCATTACAGTTTAACTGTAATGCAGTTTGCACATGGCTGAGCCATAAGCAGTGCTGCATGAGCTTGCGGCCTGCGGCATCATGCAAGCAGGGTACCACTCGCCGCTAGAGTTTCGCTCCGACCTAATGATGCTCCGGTCTTGCACCGCAACTCCGCCTGTCCTGCCAGTACTGAAGTTTTTCTCCGAACTTAACTTAACCCACCGGCATTCCACCTTACTCAGACCTTATCCGCTCTTCTTGACCAACCTTATTCTGCTCATGCTCTTCCGGTCGTGATTTAATGAAATTCCTTCCCTTAAAATCTTCATTCGACGCACGAACCCACATTTAGTGAAAAAACTTACCTTAGATCGCCAGTAACTAGCCAAACCCGTGTTTTAGTCCACTTTAAGTACAAAAATTTCACTATATCCGCATTTCTATCATTTCCACTGAATTTAAGGTAAGTTTTTTCACTGCATGCGTAAGACCCTATTTTCATGCGGTCGACCGACCACCGTCATGCTGCGAAACACCGCGGCCTGGGAGCGGTGCGCTCTGTGAGAGGTGTACGCATGCTTACTTGGGAGGGATATTCAGAATCTACAGGAATAACCCTTGCTCTGCGGGAGTGTTGATATTGGGGCATATCCAATGATGAGGCGGTGTTGCACATTATTGTTTACTGTTTACTGTGCAATAGCAGTTAGCACACAGGGAGGGCAGTCCCATGTGAGAGCTACTAACATGCACCTGGCAGCTATAAAGCCGGACTGAAACGCCTGCGTAGGAAGGGTATAAGTGTGAAGGTTGGTGCAGAAACGGAGTGGTCGCCTTTGCGAGCGGATTTCTTCCTTGTCAGAACTTATTACAATCAGAGAAATCCACGAACAACAGCGATCGAAAGCAACCTTCACACGTTACCCCCAGAACGCAGATTCTTTTCTCTGCTTTATACTGCTGCGCTCTTGCAGGAAACTGCGGCGAATGGAGCGCTGGCATTAACTTCTGAGACAGCCAGCTTTTTGTGCTGCACATCCTTAACCAAGAAATTTGCATAGCATGGCCGAAGATGATGGATACTTTGATCAGGCTGTTCAACAGTTCATAAAGGGGATTATATCCGAGGACAAATAAAGTTCTTCTCAAAAGAAGGAATTCGTTAGTCGGGGAGCGAAAGATTTTAGTAATCGGTGATTCTTTGTATTCTCTTAACGATTCACTTGTTTAGAAGAAAGACGCAATGTGTCGAGAATGGCGGAATAAGGAAAAAAACATGAAAAAAGCGTCAACAACACGTGTCGACGCTTCATAAAATGACAGAAATTATCCTTGTTAAACATATTAAAATATGCTACAATGACGGATAGTCAAAACATATAATTTCTAACCAATATTGCTTATATATTAGCATATTACCGCCGATTTGTCAAATAAAGTGTATCGAAGTTAGAGAGAGAGCAGCCATTTATTTTTCCATATATTAGGGTGGGGGTCTGTAACCATGACAGAAGACTTGACCAAGAACCATGAACTTGATTTTGCGGATGACCTGTCATTGCCTCCGGGCGTGAAAATTGATGATCCGGTGCGGATGTATTTGAAGGAGATCGGCCGTGTTCCGCTTCTGTCTGCTGATGAAGAAATTCAATTGGCCCAGCGGATTGAGCAAGGGGATGAGGAAGCTAAACGACGTCTGGCCGAAGCGAATCTTCGACTTGTTGTTAGTATTGCTCGCCGCTATGTCGGTCGGGGAATGGTATTCCTTGATTTGATTCAGGAAGGCAATATGGGCTTAATTAAGGCTGTCGAAAAGTTCGATTATTCCAAGGGTTTTAAATTCAGTACCTATGCCACCTGGTGGATTCGCCAAGCCATTACAAGAGCGATTGCTGACCAAGCGAGAACGATCCGGATTCCGGTTCATATGGTAGAGACGATCAATAAGCTGATACGGGTATCCAGACAGCTGTTGCAAGAGATCGGCCGCGAGCCTACACCGGAGGAAATTGCGCAGGAGATGGATCTGACGCCGGAGAAGGTTCGGGAGATTATGAAGATCGCCCAGGAGCCAGTCTCGCTTGAGACTCCAATCGGTGAGGAAAATGACTCAAACCTTGGTGATTTTATTGAGGATCATGATGCTCCTGCTCCTGCGGAAGCAGCAGCTTATGAGTTATTGAAGGAACAGCTGGAGGAAGTGCTTGATACGCTGACCGAGCGGGAAGAGAATGTTCTTCGTCTTCGTTTTGGTATGGATGATGGCAGAACCCGTACCCTCGAGGAAGTCGGCAAGGAGTTCGGGGTCACAAGAGAACGGATCCGGCAGATTGAAGCCAAAGCTCTGCGTAAGCTTAGACACCCAAGCCGCAGCAAGCGGTTGAAGGATTTCATGGAATAGGGCAGAGAGGAAAGCATTCGCTTTCCTCTTTTTCTATTATTGGTCTATCGCTGATGATGGCAATGATACGGAGTCAGCCTTTTGCGTAATTGTGAATTTAATGGTCGGACACACATGTAGGATTTTCGCTTCCCTCTGGCGGGTGTGTTCAATGCGGATCGGCCTGAACGGGCAACACGGGTCCCGAACACCTTCATGAACCAGTCAATTGGATAGGCAATGGAAAGCCGGCCTTCATCGGAACCGGCAAAATTAACGGCGGCGGCTTGGTTGCCGGATTTGGTCAGCCAGACGGAGCCGGAATCCCCGGAGAGAGAGACGGGCTTTTTGCCGCGAATTACACTTTGATTCTTGAAAGTGATGGTTCCCAGATTGCCGTAACTGCCGTAATCTACCTGAATATCGGTATGAATGGACTCAACGCGCCCGGAGACAATGCCTGTGGTTCGGCCTACCTTCTTCATTCGATCTCCGATTTTATAGGTGCTTACATATCCAGGAACGTTTCCGAACACTGCATATTTAGGCGCTAGCAGGCGGCGGCGTAACGGTGCGGAGAGCGCGGCATCCAGATAATTGGGTTTGTTTTTATGGAGCTTGATAAATCGGGTCATGATCCCGATTTGATCCTTCCGCAGTGTTCCGTTATCAGCCGCCCCCGGTTGAATCGTTGGAGAATAGCGGCTGCTGTTCTCATTTACAAGCACATGATTATTGCTCAGGATATATCTGGACCGCGGGCGACCTTTATCGCTGACAATCAGTCCGGCTGTACCCGAACCCTCCGGTGTTCCCACGCTATACCCGGCTATCACCGGGCGAATTCTGCGCCGGAAACGACCGCCGGAGCAGTCGACGGCGTTTTTTCGAAATTTCCCTGTTCCGACGATTCGGACAGGAACCTGCTTCTTAACTGCAGAAGGCAGGAGCGGCGGTTTTCTTCTCACAGGAGAGCCCGATTTGGTTCGAGGAGCGGCGGTAGTCACGGCTTTGTCGGCGTATACAATGAGGGCGGCCCCTTTATGGGGCTTGGCAGGGTCCTTGTATCCCACTCCTACGCCGTGAATTCCCCGTTTTTTGAGCATGGATGCCGCGTGACGCTGTTTCACCAGATAGGCACGTTTAAAACTGACCAATGACATCACCTTTTCTTCTTGGATTGCTTTATACTATGCAAAGGGGAAGAAGGGTGTATGTTCCTAAGGCTGAAATAAGGAGCAATTGGCATGATAAAAGCATCGGATATGAAAAGAAAATTAGCCAAGTGGGCCGGCAAGGAATCCTATTCCGGATTGATGGCTTCATTCTTAAAATGGGTGGTGCTTGGAGCCCTAATCGGTATTTTAACGGGAAGCGCATCCGCCCTGTTCCTGAAGGGGCTGGATGCAGTGACAGCGTATCGCATGGATCAGCCTTGGCTATTATATCTTCTTCCGTTGGGCGGAGCATTGGTCAGTTTTCTTTATATGAAGTATGGCAAAAATAGCGGTCGGGGCAACAATCTGATTCTGGAGCAGGTACGGGGCGGACAAGAGACCATCCCTTTGCGGATGGCGCCCCTGGTGTTATTCGGAACACTGGTCACCCATCTCCTTGGCGGGTCTGCGGGAAGAGAAGGGACAGCGGTTCAAATGGGCGGCAGTCTTGCTGAAGGGGTTGGCAGGCTGATTCGCATTGATGCGGAGGATCGCAAGCTGCTGCTGATGTGCGGAATCAGCGGAGGATTTGGTTCCGTCTTCGGGACGCCGCTTGCCGGAACGATTTTCGGTCTGGAGGTCATAGCGATCGGCATGATCAGCCACCGTTCGCTTGTGCCTTGCTTTACAGCGAGCTTTGTTGGGAACTTGACAGCGACCTACGTCTGGAAGGTTGGACATCTCCATTACGGTATGGGACAAGTCCCGGGGTTGTCCGGCTTGGTTTTGTTAAAGGTCTGCTTTGCCGCCATTTTGTTTGGCTTGACTGCCCGTCTCTTCAGTGAACTTTGCCACGCTTTTAAAAAAGCATTCACCCGGTTGTTACCAAATCCGGTCCTGAAGACGGCGGCAGGAGGGGTGGCTGTCATTGTATTGGTATTTGTGGCCGGGACCCGGGACTATCTGGGATTAGGCATTCCGCTGATTCAAGACTCCTTTGAAGAAGGAGGTGTATCGCCATTCGCCTTCCTTTGGAAGCTGTTATTTACATCCGTTACACTAGGCGCAGGATTCCAGGGAGGGGAAGTGACACCGCTATTCGCTATCGGAGCTGCTCTCGGATCTTCTTTAGCGACACTGCTCCATATGTATGGTCCATTTCTGGCTGCCTTAGGATTCATTGCCGTATTCTGCGGAGCTGCCAATACACCGCTGGCCTGTTTCATCATGGGTATTGAGCTGTTTGGCTCCGAGGGAGCCGTTTATTTGATGATTGTTTGCATTATCAGCTATATTTTCTCGGGACATACCGGGATTTACAGTTCACAGCAGATTGGCATCCCGAAGGGCAGCATGCTGCTCATGCCCGGCGAAAGCTATACACTGGAAGAGTGGAAGCAGCGGAAGCGTTCGAAGCAAGATTAAGTGATCCTGAGGCGCTGTCTGAACCAGGCAGCGCCTCAGGTCTGTTCATGGCATAGATGCAGGGCAATGAGTTAGGTAATAATTGTGATCGTAGGCGCCGAAATGTCTGGAGGTGTTGTCATATCAGAGGTGACTCCGGCAAGACTAACAATTTCAAGTACGACCGGCACACCGGCAATGAGATCCGTGGTAGCCAGTACAAGAGAGGCTGTCGTAACCGTCGATAATGAAGCTTGCTGAATAGTGCCGTTAATATATACGTTGAAGTAGTCGCTGGTACCCAATTCCGGCAAGGCTGTAACAGGAGCATCCGCATCGTCAACAAAGCTGGCGGCAGCAATCGTCGTGTCTGTTGCACCGATCATCCCGGCGTCAATAATGGCCAAGAAGCGGGTGGAATCCGGTGTGATCACCGTGGTCACTGTTCCTCCCGTGGCAACAGGTGCAGAGGATACAGCAGTAAAGTAGGGTTTAATAACAGGCATTTCTCTCACCTCCTTCCTAGCAAATAGAATCGAATTATATCGATCCTCTATAATGTAATATGTTTACCTTGAGACTGAAACGGCGATTCTCCACTGCCTGTAAATCTGTGTCCCCTAATTGGGGAATTCGTCCAGAGCAAGGGAGCTTGTTGCGCTGAAATTGGAAGTTGGGAGTTTGTGATAAATCAGTTACAATAGAATAACTACGGGATAAAGCAGGTTAGGGATCTATGAAAAAGTTCAAAAAATTCTATATCGAAACAACAAGTATTTGCAATTTGTCTTGCAGCTTTTGCCCACCGACGCAGCGGCAGGCCAGATTTATCGCACTGGAGGAGTTCAAGCATATTCTTGACGAGATTAAGCCTCATACAGATTATATTTATTTTCACTTAAAGGGAGAGCCGCTGCTGCATCCGAAGATTGATCAAATGCTGGATATCAGCGAGGAAAAGGGATTTAAGGTGAACATTACGACAAATGGCACCTTGATCCGTAAGGCGGCTCCGAAGCTGCTAGGCAAGCCGGCACTGCGGCAAATGAACTTCTCGCTGCACAGCTTTGATGGACATGAAGGCTCTGTGGACCGGGAAGGCTACATCCAAAGCGTACTGTCCTTTGTCCGCGAAGCCACCTCGATTTCGGACATGCTGGTGTCCTTCCGGCTTTGGAATTTGACACAGGATAATGAAACGAATCTTCAACGCAGCCGTAACCGGGAGACTTTAGCCATGATCGAAAAGGAGTTTAACCTTGATTATAAGATCGAAGAGAGAGTAGTTCCCGGCAGTGGAGTCAAGCTGGCTGAACGGATCTATCTGAATCAGGATCATGAGTTCGAATGGCCAAGCCTGCATGCAAAGGAAGACGAAGGAAGGGGCTTCTGCCACGCGTTGCGAAATCAGGCAGGTATCCTTGTGGATGGAACGGTGGTACCTTGCTGTCTGGATGGAGAAGGGATCATCAATCTTGGCAACGTGCACCAAGCTCCTTTTTCCGAGATCATTGAAGGGGAGCGGGCAAACCGCCTCTATGATGGTTTTTCCCGCCGCACAGCAGTTGAAGAGCTCTGCAGGAAATGCGGGTACCGGCAACGGTTTGGCGGAGCGTAACGAACGGAAACAACATAGAAGAGAACGATGAAATGTTAAAAAAAGAGCAGACTTACAGGTCGAAATACCTGAAGGTCTGCTCTTTCAAATGTTATAGGAATTGAAGTTACTTGAAGCTCAACAATTCGGGATTTACAGCGGGTACGATGCCCTCGCGCGCCGCCCGGTCCAGCAGGGCATGAACCGCAGCATATCCGTCGGCTCCGAGATTTTCCGTAAAATCATTCACATAGAGCCCGATATGGGCTTCGGTTACTTCAGGAGCCATCTCCTGGGCATGAGAACGAATAAATTCGGCGGAAGCCTCGGGATGCTGCCAGGCATAGCGCACCGATTCCTGAATCCAGCCGCTAAGAGCCTCAAGATCAAGGGAACGGCGCGCGATAATCGCGCCTAGCGGAATCGGAAGCCCGGTGTCTGTTTCCCACCAGTTGCCGAGATCTGCCAGCAAATGAAGACCGTAAGCAGGGTAGGTGAAGCGTGCTTCATGGATGACGAGCCCGGCATCGATGGTTCCATTCTGTACGGCAGGCATAATCTCATCAAACGGCATGACGACGATTTCTCCTATGCCGCTGGGAATGTGAGCCGCAGCCCATAAGCGGAACAGAAGATAAGCGGTTGAACGCTCGCTGGGTACGGCAACTTTACGACCGGACAGGTCCTGTGGACCGGCAATGCCTCCGGCGGTCAGAACAAGCGGGCCGCAGCCGCGGCCCAATGCGCCCCCGCAAGGGAGCAGCGCATACTCTTCCAGGACCCAGGGGAGGGCGGCAAACGAAATCTTCAATACATCTGGGCCTTGTCCACTGGCAGCAAGCCCGTTCGTGATATCAATATCTGCAAAGGTCACGTCAAATTCCGGTGCACCGGGAACCAGACCATGAACCAGAGCATGGAAGACAAAGGTGTCGTTCGGACACGGGGAAAAAGCAATTTTCATGAGTGCAGCACCTCCGGTAGATAAGAGCAGGCCGCTTCAAGCGCCTGCAGGGCATCGCCGATTTTCCACAGCTCGCGCTGCCTCGGACCGACGAGGTTTGAGATCGTCCTTAGCTCAAGGACGGGCAAATTCAGTCTGCGGGCTGCGACGGCCACGCCGAAGCCTTCCATGGCTTCGGCCGCTGCGCCGGGAATGCGCGCAGCAAGCAGGGCCGCGGTAGCGGCGGTGCCGGTCACGGTGGACAGGGTCAGCACGGGTCCACGGCACACCGCCATGCCCGCGGCTTGCAGGCCTTCCAGCAGGCGGCCTGCAAGCACTACCTCGGCTTCGATCCTGGCGGATCCGAAGCCAAGCTCCTCCACGCCGGTGAACCCGTCCGGCGTCTCGGCACCCAGATCCGCGGCGATCAGCTCGCTCGCGATCACCACAGACCCGACCGGCGCCCGCTCCGCAAAGCCGCCGCCAATGCCGGCGCTGATCACCAGATCATACGCGCCGGCAGCCAGCTCGGCCGCTGTGGATGCAGCGGCCATCGCCGGCCCGACCCCGGCAAGGCGCACCGTGAATTCCGGTGCGCTTGCCGATGGCCGGGCCGCGTGGAGGCCTCGCAGCACCGCTTCGCGCTCGGCCTCCACCGCAGTCATGATCAGAACCCGCCTGATAACAGCGGGTTCTATGCTTGTGCTAGGTTGATTCTCCATCAATTCGAAATCACTCCATCTCCAGAATAGGGCTGTATTAAGAGCGAAGATACTGTCTTGGACCCCCGATGTCAGCCCCAAATTCCTTCGCCGCATTTAATGCCCAATACGGATTCCGCAGCAGTTCACGACCGAGCAGCACCAGATCCGCCCGGCCATTGCCCAGGATTTCCTCTGCCTGGTTTGCTGTTGTGATCAGGCCGACAGCTCCTGTTGGGATACCGACTTGGTTGCGAATTGCATCGGACAAGCCGATCTGATAGCCAGGGAAGACATTAATTTTGGCAGGGACCACGCCGCCCGAGCTGCAGTCGATCAAATCGACGCCTTGTGCCTTCATTTGTTGTGAATAAGCTAGATACTGATCCAGATGGTTGCCTTGCTCATCGTATTCCTCCGCCGAGATTCTAACGAAGATTGGACCGCTCCATTCGGACTTCGAGGCTTCAATCACCTCACCCAGCAGACGGTAGCGATTATCCGGATTCCCGCCATATTCATCCTGACGATGATTGGTTAGCGGGGAGAGGAACTGGTTCAACAAATAACCGTGCGCTGCATGAAGCTCAATGACGTCAAACCCGGCCTCCCGGGCGCGGCGCGCCGCCTGTTTGAAGGCTTCTACAGTCCGCTCTATTTGCTGCTTGTCCATTTCGGCTGGTGTTTTCATATCGGGGAAAGGAATAGCAGAAGGAGCATAAATGGTTCCTTCCAGGTCCGCTTTCCGTCCGGCATGGGCAAGCTGGATTCCTGCCTTGGCCCCATGCTGGTGAATCAGGTCGGTGATTTCCTTGAGTCCTGCAATATGCTCATCGCTCCAAATCCCGAGATCCTGGTCGCTGATGCGGCCCTCCGGTGTAACGGCTGTAGCTTCCAGTATAATAAGACCAACGCCGCCTACGGCACGGGTTGCATAGTGAGTCCGGTGCCAGTCTGCGACTTTACCGTCTTTATTTGGGGAAGAATACATGCACATCGGCGCCATAACGATCCGATTCTTGAAGGTTACTTCCTTGATCGTATAAGGGGAAAATAATTTGGTGTTCATTCTTCCACTCCTCATCTCTATATCGATTGAACAGATTAAATTGCTCGTTATCTATGTTAGAACAAAGCTTCGAGAGTTACAAGTTGCCGCAAGTCCACTATTGACATCCGGGCCCGTACGGGTTAATATGAATTCCAGTTTGTTCTCTAGGGTTCCGCGGCGCTTGCCGGTCCATGGTCCGAGAGAGAACACGCAGCCATGCTGCGGACACGGAGGGATAAAAGCCCGGGAGGATATCTTTTTGATATCTTTCCGGGCTTTTTTGGCTCCATGCAAGCCGACGGAAGACCGGAACAGATTATCATACAAACCGGAGGTGTTTTTCATGAACAAGGATTGGATTAAGGTATTTGCGGCCGCATTCTTTGAGGTGTTATGGGTCATCGGCTTGAAGCATGCGGACAGCTTCTGGACATGGGGCGGAACGATTATTGCGATTGTTATTAGCTTCTATGGCATGATTATGGCGGGCAAGAAGCTGCCTGTAGGAACGGTATATGCGGTATTTGTCGGATTGGGTACAGCCGGTACCGTCTTGTCGGAAGTGTTGTTTTTTGGCGAGCCGTTTAAATTGGCCAAGATTCTGCTAATCCTGCTCTTACTGGCAGGCGTGATCGGACTGAAGCTGGTTACGAAGGATCAAGCACAGGAAGGAGCTGAATCCTGATGGCCTGGATTACATTAGTGTTGGCCGGACTTTGCGAAATGTTTGGTGTTACGATGATCAATAAGTGGCACAAGGATCAAAAATGGCAATCGTTAGTCATGCTGGTTGTCGGATTCGGGCTGAGCTTTATCTTCCTGGCCTATGCGATGGAGACTTTGCCGATGGGAACCGCCTATGTTATATGGACAGGGATAGGCGCTTCAGGCGGCGCAATTCTGGGAATGGTTCTGTACAATGAATCCAAGGATTGGAGAAGAATCGTGTTCATCAGTATGGTGCTATGCGCAGCTGTCGGCCTGAAACTGGTATCTTAGACTATATAAGTTGAACTACTGAATTTTACGTTCTGGGGGCAACGTGTGAAGTGTGCTTACGATCGCTGTTGTTCGCGGATTTCTCTAATTGAACTAAGATATTATACGGTAGAAATTCACTCACAAAGGCGAACGCTTACGCTTCTTCAACACACTTCACACTTATGCCCTTTCTACGTAGCTTTTATAGTTCAACTTACATAGTGAAATTTTATATTAAAAAAACGTCCCTGCCGGATTTCAACGGGGACGTTCGTATTTATCAAGCTCAGGCCCGTTTGGTCGCCAAGGCGAACCGGTCCTTGATCTGTTTACTGCTTCGCTTCATGGCTGAGCGCTGCTCCTTCAAGATATGCGAGGAATTCCGCTCCTCCGGAACAAATAGCAGGGCATCCTTGGGCTGAAGGCCTACCGCTTTGCTAACCTTCCCGTTTTTAGATACAAATACACTACTCATCGCTTCAACCCTCCCAGAAATAATTTGATCCACTCGATAATTAAAGGATTTTTACTTAGTATAGCACGATTTACGCTTTCTTTGTAATGGATGAATTTCCTGGCGTTCCAATTCGGATCAGCCGGATAGTGAAGGGTAAGCACTTTGGAACCCGAGAAGATGCAATGGTAGAACATGGCTTTGGCTTCCTTATAATAGATCTGTTCGGCCGGATTGCCCATCTGGACCGTCAGGGCCATGTAAGAGCTGTGATCATCCAGCTTGAACTCGGGTACGGGAACCGCATTGCCTGCGGCAGCATCCAGATCGAGCTTATCCTCTCGAAGCGTATATAAGGTTGCTGCACAGCAATCGCGATAGTAACCGATACACTCCGTCATATATTGCCCGTAAACCTGTTCAATATCTCCGCCCTTCAGCATGCGCCTGATCTTCTCAAGCGCACCCTCAGGCTGCTCCAATCCTGTAATTTGCATAGAAGGAAGGAGTGAAGTAATGAGCTCAAATGCATCGTCGTATTGCTCCAGCCGCATTGATGTTTGTTCAATGTAATCCTCCAGCGGCAACAGCAGGGAGCCTCTGCGCAGCAGATCGCTGAAGTACATCTCCCAGTCGATCGGCACTCCTAAGGTCAAATCATCAATGTACACCTTGCGCTGTGTCATATCATAGTAAAAATACCATACATAAGGGTCGATGCCGGATGGAATTCTGAAGTCAGCTTGAAGCAGCTCAATCAGTTGGGTCGGAGGGGGGAAGCGGGACTCCGATGCCACATATTTCTCAATGCACTGCTCAAGTATCGGCTTTACCGTGCCGAAATAGCATTGCTTGACTTCGATATCGGCAAAGACAAGAATCAGCTTGCCCTGCTCACAAGCTTTTATGAATTCCATATGGGTGACGGTTCTCATGGCATTCCCGTAATAAGTGCCGGCTTGACTTCCGATGAACAGCAGATAGATATCACTTTCTTCTACGGCCTCCAGGCAACGGTGCACCGGATCCACATGTCCAAGCCAAGGGCCCAGATTTTCTTCCCACATCAGGGGCTCGTGGCCAAGCTGTTTAAGCTGATGGTACACCTTTTGGCGAAGGGGCTTTAATCCGTCCTCATTCACAGAACTGATAAAAATTTTCGTCTTGGGCATCCGCAGCCTCCTCAAGCGTCTATTACTACCATTATAACCCAATTCTAGTTAATAGATAGTCAGTGGTTTAATTTTGGCCGTTCGGGTAAAATAAACGTAATTCAGGTAGAAGGAGAGAAAACAGATGAGCAGTATGATTGATTTACTGAAGAAACGCCGCAGTATCTATGCTATTAATAAGGAGATTCCGGTCTCGCAGGAGCGGATTGAGGAGATTGTGGGTCAGGCGGTCAAGTATGTGCCAAGCTCCTTCAATTCGCAAAGTGCAAGAGTACTTATTCTGCTTGATGAGCAGCATGATAAGTTTTGGGATCTGACGAAGGAGACGCTTCGGAAACTGGTGCCAGAAGGCCAATTCGCCTCCACCGAGGATAAGATGAATTCCTTCCGCAGCGGCCGCGGGACGGTTCTGTTCTTTGAAGAGCAGGCTATCATTGAGGGGCTACAGCAGCAATTTGCGCTCTATGCGGATAACTTCCCTGTGTGGTCGGAGCAGTCCTCAGGCATGCTGCAGCTGGCCGTATGGACAGCTTTGGCCGACGAAGGAGTGGGGGCTTCATTACAGCACTATAATCCGCTTGTGGATGAGCAGGTTGCCAAGGAATGGAATGTGCCGTCCTCCTGGAAGCTGATTGCACAAATGCCGTTCGGCGGGATCGCGGCTCAAGCCGGAGACAAAGAATTCGCACCGCTCGAGGTCCGAGTCAGAGTCGCAAAATAATAAAATGTATCTTCAAAACGTCTTCGACCCGTATAAAACGGTCCGGAGGCGTTTTTTCATGCAGATTTATAAAGCAGCCAGGAAAGAGACAAGAGTCCATACAGAAATGCAGCCAAATGCATAGGATAAAACCTGACGCAGAGAGAAGCGCGGTTGTGTAGAAATAAGGAGGAGATGGTGAAAATGCAGCTTCTGACCCTGCAGCTCGCTCCGGGATCCGGATACGCTACTACCTATTATGACTTTCGAGCTGACCGATCGGGCCCTGCTGCCATGATTATTTCCGGTGTTCATGGGAACGAGACCGCCAGCATCGCCGCTGCGCAGCAGCTTGTTAAACAGTTGAAAAGGGGAGAGCTGCGACTTATGAAAGGAAGGCTTGTGATTGTGCCCCTAGTCAATCAGCAGGCCTATCGCCGAAAGGTGCGGGGACGACCCGATCTTAACCGGCAATTTCCTAGACATTCCGGAAGCAAAGGACGAAACGGACTTGCCAGAGCGGTATTCGGGCTGGCCCGGCAGGTATCCCCAAGCTGGTTCCTGGATTTGCACGAAGCTAACGGCTTGTCTCAGTTAAGCTCGCGTGTGCTCGGGCAGACATTGATCACGAATCCACGCAGCCCGGCTATTCCTGCGGTTCAAAGGCAAATTCGGAAAGTGAATGCAGCTATCCCGAACAGAAACCATCATTTTAACCGGCGCCTGCATGAGCTTCCGGGCTCCGCACGAACGGCAGCAGCACGCCTGCTTAGAGCTAAAGCGGTAACGGTCGAAACATGCTGGAGTCTTTCGCGGGCGTCCAGAATCAGGTATCAGAAGCAAATCGTGCGAGGTTTCCTCCAGGAGGCGGGGCTGTTAAAGTAAAAAATCCGCCCGGTTACCCGGGCGGCGGGGGGAACGTTATTTGCCTTGAGAATCGGAATCTTTATAGGCAACCGGCTTGGCCACCCATTCATCGGCTTCCGGCTCGATATCCACACCATTCTCCAGCTTCTTCTTCTCCGCAAGTGAATCTCCATCGTGATCCCGTTTATTGCGAAGTTCAGCTTCATCCTGGGTATGACTGCTCTGATTATGCTGCGGCATGATACTTCCTCCTTCTTCTGACTGTACTGTAGTTAACCCATACTTATAGTTACCCGATACAGGTAAATAAAAACATGAATTTTTCCAGTACGGAAGCCAGCTTGTCAGAGGCTCAGGATTTCGCGGATATCTTGTTCATTCAGGCTGGACCATGACTCTTCATCCGGATGGAGAACCTCGTCGATCAGGTGCATTTTCTTCTGTTGAAGCTCGTACATTTTCTGCTCCACCGTATTCTCGGCAACAAGCCGGAGCACATGGACAACCTGTTTTTGTCCCATGCGATGGGCCCGGTCCGCCGCCTGCTGTTCGACGGCGGGATTCCACCATAGATCGTAGAGAATCACAGTATCTGCGCCGGTCAGATTCAGGCCTGTGCCGCCAGCCTTCAAGGAAATCAAAAAGACATCATTCTCGCCCGCATTGAAGCGGGAGCATAGCTCAACCCGTTGCTCAGGCGGTGTCTTGCCATCAAGATAGAAGAAGGGAATTCCCCGGTAGCCTAATTCTCTTCCGATCAGACTTAGCATCTCGGTAAACTGGGAGAAAATAAGCATCCGTTTTCCCGCGCTTAATGCTTCCTCAATGATCTCAAGCAGCTGTTCATATTTGGCGGAGCTGTCCTGATAACCCTCAACGAACAGGGCAGGATGACAGCAGAGCTGCCGCAGTCTGGTAATTCCGGCAAGGATCTGAATCCGGTTCTTCTCGAAGCTGTCATCATTGAGATGCTTGAGCGTATCCTGCTGGAGCTGGGCCAGCATAGCGGCATACAGCTTCTTTTGCTCCGGAAGCAAGGCGCTGGACTGCAGCGATTCGATCTTCTCAGGCAGTTCTTTCAGAACATCGCTCTTTAATCTGCGCAGCATGAAGGGGCGGATCATCCGCGCAATCTGCTCCCTCCGCAGGTCATTAAAGCGAGTCCGGCTTTGAAACAGCGCCGGGAAGACGGCATCATAGATCGACCATAGCTCCTCAAGCGAGTTCTCGATAGGAGTTCCGGTCAGGGCGAATCGATGCCGGGCCCGAAGGGTCTTGACGGCCTTGGCGGTCTGGGTTGCATAATTTTTGAAGCTCTGGGCCTCATCGAGAATCAGCGTATGGAACGAAGCGTCTGCGAACAGCTCGACATCCATCCGAAGAAGAGGATATGACGTAATCAGGACATCGTTCTCTTCCATGTCGCGGAGCAGCCGGACGCGGTCAGGCTTGGCTCCGTCAATAATGGTGCACCTGATATCCGGGGCGAACCGTACAAGCTCATTCCGCCAGTTATAGACCAGAGAAGCAGGAGCCACGATCAAAGCAGGCAAGCGGTCCGTACGAATCTCGTCCAGCTTGGATAGCAGGAAGGCAATGCTCTGCAGGGTCTTTCCCAGCCCCATATCATCTGCGAGTACGCCGCCGAAGCCGAAAGAGGCCAGCATGCTCATCCATTGGAAGCCAAGCCGCTGATAGTCCCGCAATACCGGGGCAAGTCCTGTCGGTATTTGAACCTGCATTTTTTCAGGATGCCGAAGCAGCGAGATCATTTTTCCAATGTCGCCATCCAAATGAATAAGGCCTCCATATCGTTCTTCTTCCAACATCTGAAGTCCGCGGGCAACGGGCAGCTTGAAGCTCGCTCCGTTCTTTTCCGATGGGAGAAAGGGCCCGGCATCATTCATTAACTGGACAATATCCTGGAATTCGGCACTTTCAAGCGGCAGCAGGGCCCCATCAGGCAGACGGTAATATTTCCGCTTGGCTTCGAGCGCTTGGATGACCTCCCGGATTTCCTGTTCCGAGATCCCGTCCAGCCGGAAGGTCAGCTCCAGCCAATCTGTTCGTTCTCCAAGAGCAAGGGAAACCTTTGGCGGCGCAGGTGCCGGCTTGACCCGGACCTTCACTGCTGAAGTGGCATAGACCTCAACCAGTTGCTCCAGCCGGGGAAGCATATGAACGAGAAAATCATACTCGGCTTCCTCGTTGTCAAGATAATAGGCGCTTTCCGTCTTGGTAAAGCCGCTTCCCTCCATGAGCTCCAGAATAAGCCGCTCCTGTTCATCATCCCGGAGCAGGATATGCTCCGTTCCGCGCTGCTGTTCTGCGCTTTCCAGGGGATTCAGCACCACATTGCCGTAATGAAACTCCAGCCCGGCGAGCAGCCGTTCACGGAGCCGGTCCAGAAACAGCTTGGCCTTTAAGGGCGTCCGTTTGATCCGGTTGCTGACCTCCTCCGCAACCTGGATCTTGCCGAGCTTGGCCAGGCCGGGCACGACCCTGCGCATGAAGGGCTCCATTTGCTCCCCGGGAACATGGACATAATCTCTCCGCGAGGCATCCATCATCCCCTTCATTTCAGCAAGTCTTCGGCATTCCTCCTCTTCCAGGCGGATAAAGGCATCCTCATATCGGACAAGCCCGTAATCCGCATATAGCTCAAGCTCCTCCAGACCGTGGATCACCAGGATGCTGCCATGGTCCTCGGACGGGCGAACCTCAAAGCGTAAGGGCAAGGGATGATAGGAGAGCTGCAGCGGAATAGCCCCGCCTTGGCGATCTTCCACTTTCACAGAGGAGGAGTTCATGAACAGGGAAAGAAGCCGATTCCAGGCATAAGGCGGGAGAACCATCAAGCGTTCTTCCTGGCGACGTCCGGCTCCGTGAGGCTGGCTCGGAATCGCACCGGAATAGATCTGTTCATTTTTTGAAATAGCAATCAGCTCGCGAAGGATCTCGTAATCCTGAGGATCGAAGCTGTGCTTCTCCGGATCATAGGCGAACTGGGGTGTGAACGAGAACGATTGCCCACGGTCTACCAAATCCAGAAAGGCCAGAATATTCTTGACGATATAGTGCCTCGAGACTCCCAGCTTCATCTCCACGGCAAGCAATCGCCGATGGGCTCTGTAAGCATAGGGTCTTAGAATGAACTCGACCTGGAGTCGCATACGGGAGTCAAACCGCACCTCTGCCGGCTTTCGGCGATGGGAGCGAGGATCGAACAAGCCGATCAGGTCGCGGGTTAGCCATACGTCCTTGCCGGTGGAATCGGGCCGGGAAGGGGAGGCGCTTAAAGCGCCTGAATCCATCACAGGCTCATGCTCAATCTCTCTTCCCTTAAGCTGCTGATCATCAAAGATAGCCAGCAAAACAGCTGCAATATGCTTGCAGTAATTATGAAGAGAGGTATAGACATCGCAGCTGCACTGTGCGGCGACATTTCCTTTTGCAGACAGATCAATATGCACGAAGCAGGTATCGATATCATGTACGACAGCATGGAATTGCTGCCCGTCCTGTCCCACAGGAGTGAGATCGACCTTCTTGTGACGGTAATAAGCTTCTCCTCGGTCATAAGCGATGCGGCCACAAAGAAGCTTGATAAATTGACGCGTTAATTTTGCACTCATAAACGGTTGACCTTTCCTATCTTTGTTATAGATATCATTTATCATACCAGAAGATGAGTGAATATATAGAACCTATATAAGTTGAACTATAAATGCTGCGTAGGAGTAATGGATTTGCATCAAGTATTTGATAGGAATAGAATAACAGTTGATAGATCCTAATTCATTTCGGAAGGTGTGTGAAAGAATGGAGTTTACCCGTTTGGGCCGTTCAGGTCTGAAGGTCAGCAAGCTTTGTCTTGGCACCATGAATTTCGGCACAGTAACGGAAGAGAAGGAAGCATTCAAAATTATGGATGCGGCATTGGATGCAGGTATTAATTTTTTTGATACGGCCAATGTGTACGGCTGGGAGAATTCCGGACGAACAGAGGAAATTATCGGTCGCTGGTTCGCTCAGGGCGGTGGACGTCGGGAAAAAGTAGTTCTTGCTACCAAGTTCTTTGGAGAGATGAAGACGAACCAGCATGACGGCCCCAATCAAGCACGCGGATTGTCTTCGTACAAGCTGCGGCGCCATCTGGAGGAGTCGCTTCGTCGACTGCAGACGGACCATATCGAGCTGTATCAGATGCATCACGTGGATCGTAATGTGAGTTGGGACGAGCTGTGGGAAGGCTTTAAAATTGCGATGTACCAAGGCAAGATCGGCTATGCCGGCTCCAGTAATTTTGCCGGCTTTGATCTGGTGAAGGCGCAGTACGAAGCCAAAGCCAAGGGCATGCTTGGTCTGGTGTCCGAGCAGCACAAGCTCAGTCTGCTGTGCCGCTTGCCGGAGCTGGAGCTGCTTCCGGCGGCAGAGGAGCACGGCATCGGGGTTATCGCCTGGAGTCCTCTCGACGGCGGACTGCTTAGCGGACATGCACTGCATCCGATAGAAGGCTCCAGACGCTCGAACAATCCGGAGCGAGTAGAACGTCACCGCGCCCAGCTGGAAGCCTTCGAGGCATTCTGCAAGGAATTGGGCGAGAGCGAGGCAAATGTGGCCTTGGCCTGGACGCTGACCCGCCCGGCGATGACGGCTCCGATTATTGGGCCGCGCACACTGGAGCAGTTAGAGGGCGCATTGCGCGCCGTCGAGATCAAGCTGGGTGAAAGCGAGCTTAAGCGGCTGGATGAAATTTTCCCGGGACCGGGAGGAGCCGCTCCGAAGGCATATGCCTGGTAATCATTCCTTATAATCATAGAGCCCCTGGTTGGACGACTCTGTCCAGCCAGGGGCTTTTTTTGGTACGCCCGGCAGGGCGATAATTTGGCGGTGCAAGTCCGCTGCAGACTTGGCAACAGCAGGGACTGCGCATGTATATATTGGTAAATAAAGGATTCTATTATACAATTAAAAAAATGAGAGGAGAGTAATGATGATGCATAAAATTGTATCTATTCTAATTTATATCTGTTTGAACCTTTTCGTCTTGTTTCTTACGCGTAGTTTCGATTACTTTTGTCTGTCAATTTCTATAACAACAATCTTACTGGCTTTATTAACAAAATTCAGTCCCAAGTTGACCGGATTTACTTTTAAGAATAGTAAGACGTTTTGGTTAATGATTATGATAGGAGTGGCACTGTTACTGTTCCTGCTCCTGCTCATGCTCTTCTTTCTAGGAAACGAGCAAAATTAGCTATCCCTATGTCCATGGAATTGGGGCCATTCAGTCTTCCTCAACGATCATTTCCGGATTGTAGGCGACTTCCCAATAGTAGCCGTCCGGGTCGGAGAAATAAGCATGATATCCGCCCCAAAAAACATCCTGCGGCTCCTTCTCGATGACAGCTCCGGACTCTCTTGCTAATGCAATAATCTGATGAACTTCCTCTTTGCTGTTCACATTGTAGGCCAGCGTTATCCCTGAAAATCCGGGGCGGATCGGCGGAGGATTGTCTGCATTAATATCCTTAGCCAGCAAATCAACCGGAAACAACTCCAATTTGATCCCCTGGTCGGTGTCAAAAAAGATGACCGGAGGGTCGTACCGGGTTTCTTTCGTCTGAAAGCCTAATCCATCCTTATAAAAGCGAATGGCCCGTTCCATATTTTCAACACCTAAACAAATGATCGTTATCCTGTTCATTAAATTACCTCCTTAAGCTGCAGCTTGGATTAATAAGTTTAGTATGGTACAAGGAACACGACAACAGTATGTCAGGTTACTCGTATTGCTTTAAAATGTTTTTTGCTTGCGCATAGATGGCTGCTCCTAATTCAGAAGGACTTATCACTTTTACTTTATCTCCAAAACTCAAAATCCATTGTGTTGCATAGTCCGGATTGGTAAAGGACTTTTGAAACAACAATTTACCGGATTCGGTTGCTGTAAAGCATTCCGGTCCATATTCCTCGATCAACCGATATTTGGCAGTGTCTTCAAACAAAGCAACTAAGGTTATCTCTTCGGTCCGAAAATATCGTTCGAGGTCCAATTTTCCCTCGGGAAGTCTTCGGGGCTCATATCGAGTTGCCGTGCGCGCTAATTGACATATACGATTTAATTTGAATAGACGATAATCCTGCCGAGAAAGACAGTATCCGTAAACATACCAGGCAGCCCATTTGAAGACGATGAAATAGGGTTCAATTCGGCGTTTCGATTCGCCCTTATTCGAATGATAAAGGAATGAAATGACCTCCTGATGGAGGACCGCCTGCTTGATTTGCTCTATTTTATCCGTAATCCCTTCCTGATCCCATGCTGCCAGATCAATTAAAATCACGTCTTGCTCAGCCCGAAGGGTATTTTTATCCGTGGAGAATTTTTCAATTATGGTTTGCCTATAGGAGGTCTTGGAAATGCTGTCGATGCTCTTGATTCCGGCTAATACGACCTGCAATTCATTTGTTGTAAGGATGGTTTTATCCAGCTTATAACCCTTTGCAACAGAAATTCCTCCGTCGTATCCTTGCATGGATACGATAGGGATGCCTGCTTTGCACAGATCATCGATATCGCGCTGAATCGTTCGGCTTGATACTTCAAACCTTTCTGCTAATTGTGGAATCGTTACTTTGTCTTTTTGTAGTAATATGGTAATAATTCCGATGAGACGGTCTATTTTCACAAAGCTCACCTCTAGGCGATAATAACATTAGAGATACGACATTTTTTTGTTTGGGTCCCTAATTCAATTCTCTTTTAATTAGTGTTGTTGAGATATGGAGCGCCTTGATCCTGCGTGTTAGCAGAGTGTGCTGGGGTGTGCCTTCTTTCAGCTTCGGCAGGGCTTTCTCACATTTACTTATCGTCGATTCAAGCGCCCGTAACGCTTCTTTTAATTCTTCGCTCGTAAAGTTGTCCACGGTATGGTCCTCCTGGATTTCCATCAAATTTGGCAGCAATCGTATAATAAATTATCTCCTTAGGGTATCACGCTGTCCATATGTAATTCTGAAGCATGAATATACTTTTTTTGAAAATAGGTATTGACCTTTACGTTACGTTAAGGTGTACTCTGGGTTTGTCAGGAGGGAAGCATATGGAATACACGATTCAAAAGCTCGGCAGGCTCGCGGGAGTCAGCACGAGAACGTTAAGGTACTATGACGAGATCGGCCTTCTCAAGCCGGCGAGAACGAACTCGTCCGGGTATCGCATCTATGGTCAGAACGAGGTGGATCTGCTGCAGCAGATTTTGTTCTACCGGGAGCTTGACGTTCCATTGGAGCATATTCGCGAGATCATGCATAATCCGGCATTCAACGGAGAAGATGCGCTGCGTGAGCATCGTGGCAAACTCCTGGACAGAAGAAGACAACTCGATGCGCTGATTGCGAGCATTGATCAGACGCTTGATGCGCGGGAAGGGAGAACGACGATGACGGATCAGGATAAATTTGCAGGCTTCAAGCAGAAGCTGCTGGAGGAAAACGAACAGAATTATGGTGCCGAGATTCGGGAAAAATATGGGGAAGAAGCCGTGCAGCAGTCAAATGCCAAGTTTCGCAGCCTGAGTGAAGCGCAGTACAATGATATGCAGCAGACGGAAAAGGAATTGTTTGCAGCATTGAAGGAAGCGATGAAAAGCGGAGACCCGGCAGGAGAAGCGGCACAGCGTGCGGCTGACCTTCACAAGCACTGGCTCAGCTTTACTTGGCCTCAATACTCCAAGGAGGCTCATGCAGGCCTTGCCCGGATGTATGTAGACGATGAGCGCTTCAAAGCCTACTACGATTCGCACTACGAAGGAGCGGCATTGATGCTTAGGGATGCAATATTGTATTATACAGCTAAGTAAAGGGATACGGGCCTCAAGGCTGTCTTCAGATCAACGGTCTGAAGGCAGCTTTTTTGCTTGCATTGTTCGTCCGGGTTGATTAAGGTATCATGAAGATTAGGCAAGAAAGGTGAACAATTCTCTGATTGAGGTGGAAACGATTGAAGACGGTTGTCATTGTTGGCGGGGGAATTACCGGCCTGTCAGCGGCATATTATTTAGAGCGGGAGTTATCTGAAGCACAGGGGCAGCTTCGAATCGTGGTCGTTGAGGCGAAGGAGAAGCTGGGCGGGAAAATACATACGATTCATGAATCGGGCTTTATTATGGAGGCTGGGGCGGACTCTATCGTTACGCGCAAGCAGAATACGGTTCCATTGCTTGAAGAGCTGGGCTTGGCTGAGGAAGTTGTCTATAATGCTACAGGAAAATCATACATTTACACGGAAGGACAGCTTAAGCTGATTCCGGAAGAGGCGGTATTCGGCATCCCGATCGGACTTGAATCCTTGGCAAAGAGCGAATTGGTATCGGCAGAGGGGAAGGTGGAGGCGCTCAGGGACATCTACACACCGAACGAAAGCTATACCGCAGAAGACTCGGTGGGAGTATTCCTGGAAGCTTTTCTTGGGGAAGAACTGGTTCGCAAGCAAATTGCTCCGGTGTTGTCAGGCGTATATTCCGGCTCCTTGAAGGATTTGACGCTGGCTTCCACGATGCCTTATTTGCTGGATTATAAAAATGAATATGGCAGTATTATGTTGGGGCTTGAGGCAAATCGGCACGTCTTTAAGGGGAACGGAAATAAGAAGTTTTTCTCCTTTAACGGCGGGCTTGGCCGTTTGGTTGACCGGTTCGAAGAGAAGCTGAAGAATGTTGAATTCATCAAGGGAGTTCCGGTGAACGGCATTCAAAAATCCTCGGATTCTTCTCCAAGCTACCAGGTACAATTGGGGGACGGGTCTATTTTGCCAGCGGATTATATTGTGCTCAGCGCACCGCATCAGGCTGCAATGTCCATGCTGAATAGTGATGATCTGAACCGGGATTTCTCCAGGCTTCGCGGCAGCTCGATGCTCAGTGTGTACCTCGGGTTTGACCTGGATGACGATGCGCTGCCTGTGGACGGAACAGGATTTATTGTCTCAGGCTCAGAGGATGTCCGCTGCAATGCATGTACATGGACAAGCCGAAAATGGCCGCATACGTCAGCGGAAGGCAAGCTTCTTACCAGGCTCTTTTACAAGAGCACCAGTCCCGGATTTGAAGAGCTGGCGAACATGACGGAGGATCAGCTGCTGGACCTGGCACTTTCCGATGTGGCACGCAGCTTGGGGATTCAGGCAAAGCCGGTATCCTGCGTTATCTATAAATGGCTGGATGCGATGCCGAATTATCATTTGCAGCATCCGGAGCTGGTGCGTTCCTTGGAAGAAAGAATGAAACAGCTTTATCCTGGAGTTCTGTTGGCGGGCTGCTCGTACTATGGTGTCGGTATCCCTGATTGCATTGCTAATGGTGAGGCTACAGCCAAGCGAATTGCTCAAGACATTAAAGAGCCGCAGTCTTAATTTTCGGGTGGCATGGCACGAAGTCACGATTTGTTCATTTATTAGGGCCAAGCGCGGTGATTTATTTTCTGTGAGACGGGTATATTATAAGTAAGTGGGAAGTGGTAATGATCATACAGCACAACGGGATGATGCTTCAAGCTCATCCGGAAAGGCAGTTGATTCACCATGAAACCTCGTGAAAGAAGAAAGAGACGGAAGCTGTTGCTTGGTCTCTTGTCTGGTAAAGTTCCCTAGCAATTGGAAAGTTGCTTAACCATATTTAATATCGCTTCCCACCCCGGAAGGCTTGCGCGAAACGGAATCGCGCGAGTCTTCTTTTTTTACCGCACTCACCCATCCAAAGTAATTCGTGCTCTCTTCCTGAGGAATGATGTTATGTATGCAAATTAGGTGAAGATTGAACTTATGCTCCCGCCTGTTATTATATGTATATGTCATACATCGAAAAGATCTAAGTAGGAGGCACTTATACGTGACGAATCAAGATATATTGAAAGTCGCTATGCGGCAATCGGCCTTGGATTTGAATTGTCATGAACGTGATTTTTGCCAACAAGAAAATAAGGTCGTTACTTCAGCAGCTGACCCGAATGCGAGAAAATACTTGACGCTGCCCTTTTATTGCAATTTAGTTTCTTACGGCCATAACATTGTTGCGTCTGTGGATGAGGAGATCGCCGCTGTCGTACAGGACTACATAAATAAGTATCCTATAGAGCACTGTTTTGAGACACCGAACCTGCATGTTCTGGATGAGGAGCTGCGCAAAAGAAATCGGCGTATTTGCTTTATGGCGGAATATTTTCTTCCCGATCTGAAGCTTCTTCGTGCGCTAGATTGCAGCTATGAGCTGAAGCTGTTGACACCGGAGAGCTTCGGCGGGCTGTACACAAGCGAATGGGGCAATGCCCTATGTGAAAAACGTAAGCATCTGGACGTACTCGCTATCGGAGCTTATGAGGAGGGAGAGCTCATCGGATTGGCTGGCTGCTCGGCAGATTGCGACACCATGTGGCAGATTGGGGTGGATGTTCTACCGACATATCGGAAACAAGGGATTGCTTCTGCATTGACTAGCCGTCTGGCTGTGGAGGTCCTCCAGCGGGGGAAAGTGCCGTTTTATTGTGCAGCATGGTCCAACATCAAATCGGTGCGCAACGCAATTACCAGCGGATTCAAACCGGCATGGGTGGAGATGACTGCGAAGGAAGCGGAGTTTGTGGAGGGGATGAACGCTTAGAGAATATCGGGAGAAAAAGAAAATGCTGCTAATGAAGTACATTTCACACGTTACCCCAAGCGTGGAGCAATCCGTTCAATATAACTTAGCGGCATTTTCTATTAACTTACAGTGACATCAGACCCAGTTCCCCTGACGGAATACAGGTTCGATCGAGCCGTCTTCAAGCTCGCCGTCGATGTCCAGCTCCGCGGAGCCCACCATGAAATCGACATGGGTCAGGCTGACGTTGGCGCCGCGCGACAGCAGTTCTTCTTTGCTGAGGGCAGCGCCGCCTTCGATGTTCACAGGATAGGCACTGCCAAGTGCGAAGTGACAGGAGGCGTTCTCGTCTATACCGGTATTGTAGAATATCCGGTTCATCCGTGAGATCGGTGAATCATGGGGAACCAAAGCAATCTCGCCGAGGTAGCTGGCACCTTCATCGGTTTCAAGCAGGGATGCCAGATGCTCTTCACCGGAAGATGCTTCATAAGATACCACCTTGCCGTCCTTGAAGGTAAGACGAATGCCTTCAACTAGGCGGCCGTTCAGGTTCAGCGGCATGGTACTGGTGACCGTACCGTTTACAGCCGTCCGCAGCGGCATGGAATAGATTTCCTCTGTCGGCATATTCGCTACGAAATAAACGCCGGCTTCATTATAATCGCCGCCGCCGAGCCACAGATGCCCCTCCGGCAAGCCGACCTTCAAGTCGGTTCCAGGAGCGCGGTAGTGCAGGCTTTTGTATCGCTTAGCATTCATGGCGTTTTGGCGTTCTTTAAGATGAGCAATGTGATCCTGCCATGCAGCCACAGCATCCTCGCCGTCCGTTACCCGGTTCATCTGGAACACAGCATCCCACATCGCTTGCACCCGCTCTTCTTCCGGCAGGTCGGCGAATACTTTATCCGCCCAGGCCCGAGTTGGCGCCTTGATCAGGGACCAAGTGATCCGGTTGTTGCGGGTATACTGCTGAAAGCCTTGACGCGCAATGGCTGCGGCCTTGACAGCCCGGGAAACCTTGCTGCCGTCAATGCCCTTAAGCAGCATTGGATCGGGCACTTTAATATGTAACAGGGCTCCGCCTTCTTCGGCAAAGCGCTCCAGCATGTCGGCATGCCATTTCGGATAATAGTCGAACGAATCGTCCGCAGCCTTTTCATAACGGATACGGGTTATCGCTTCACCGTCCCAATCTACCTGTACATACTTCGCACCGGCTTCATAAGCCTTGGCTACGACCAGTCGTGTGAACTCGGCTGTCTCTAACGGCGCCTGAACGATCAAGGACTGTCCGGGCTGAATATGCACCCCGACCTTGACGACCAGATCGGCGTAGCTGTTAAGTAGTGTGCTGAAATCTGACATAAGCTGTTTCTCCTTCTCTGACTGCTTTATAAGTTGAACTATAAGATGCTGCTTGGCAGGGCATAAGAGTGAAGTGTTCTGACAGAAGAGCTAACGTTCGCCTTTGAGAGCGGATTTCTACCTTATAATGGCTTAGTACAGTCAGAGAAATCTGCGAACAACGGCGATCATAAGAACACTTCACACGTTGCCCCTAGAAGTGTAGTCATTAGTTCAACTTATAAAGCTATAAATTATTGTTCTATTATAGTCCCGGCATGAGAATGGTGCAAAGCGGGAATAATTTTGAGCTTATTGTCTCAGATTAGTACATGTATCGTTCAGTCAGACAGGAGGCAGATCATATGGAAAACCCATTTTCCAGCTTGCAATCTCAAAATCCCATCTCACTTGCCCAACAATCCGTTGAGAACGTGCACCGGGCGGTGAAGCAGGCTCAATCTCATCCCAGTGAGGAGACCGTGCAGAATGCGCGAAATGCGCTTGAGAAAGCGGAGCGTTCAATCGCCCAGGCAGAAGGCCGGATGAACCAGGAGCCCATTGACCGGGCCAAAGAAAGCCTGGAGACAGACCGCGGATTTCTGACGGAAGTGGAAAATCAATTAAATAACTAGTATGATAGCCATGAACAAAATTAGAGGAGTTGACAATCATGGCAATAGAACTGGCACCTTACTTAACAATGGATGGGAATGCGAGAGAAGCAATTACATTTTACCAGCAGGCGCTTGGCGCTGAGATTTTGTTTCTGCAGACCTTTGGAGAAATGCCTGATAATCCGGACTTTCCGTTGCCGGTAGAAATGAAGGATAAAATATCCCATGCCGCATTGAATGTGGATGGTGCGGAAATGATGTTCTCGGATGCTTTTCCTGGGAATCCTCCCAAATTGGGCGGTATGCTGTCTGTCTGCCTGACTACGGATGAGGAGTCAAAGGCAAAGCGCATCTTTGATGCCTTGGCAGAGGGTGGGCAGATCGAGATGCCTTTCCAGAAGACCTTTTTCAGTCCGGGATATGGCATGGTGACGGACAAGTTCGGCATCATGTTCCAGATCTTCACCAAAGGGGCAAGTGAATATAAGTAAGTAAGAACCGGGGGCAGTTGATGCTTCCGGTTTTTTTATTTTTGTATAATAAACGTAATATATATTATGTTAACTATCAGTAATATTAATAGTATCTATAAAATCATTATAATTGACCAGCTTCAGGAGCTGTGCTAATTTCAAGAGAGTATAATTCTTAGTGTGTTACTAGGAATTTAATGCAGAATTCTATGTAGGCTTGGTGAGGTGGATGAGCTTGGAATTACAAGTATCGAACAGCCCTTTTAATCAGGAACAGACAGAGCTGCTGAACCGGTTGCTTCCGACATTAACGGATTCGCAGCGGGTATGGCTAAGCGGTTATTTGACAGCTCTTGCTAGTGCAGGTATTTCGGGAGGCTTAGCAAGCACAGCGGTATCAGTTCAGTCAGCCGCTCCTTCCGCAGCTGCGCCGGTTCCTGCGGCATCGAAAGAGATCACGATTCTGTACGGCTCGCAAACCGGCAACAGCAGCGGCTTGGCCAAGAAATTTGCAAAAGCGCTGGAAGCCGAGCAGTATCAAGTGACGCTATCGTCGATGGGTGATTATAAGACAGGGAATTTAAAAAAGACGAGTCAATTATTAGTAATTGTAAGTACCCATGGGGAAGGAGAACCGCCTGACAGCGCTATTTCGTTCTATGAGTTCCTGAACAGCAAGCGGGCTCCGAAGCTGGATGGACTGGGGTTCTCCGTGCTTGCGCTGGGGGATACGTCCTATGAGTTTTTCTGCCAAACCGGCAAGGACTTTGACAAACGGCTTGAGGAATTAGGCGGACACAGGCTTGTACCGAGAGCGGATTGCGACGTGGATTTCAGCGATGACGCTGGCGCATGGTTCTCGCAGGTTACAGCGGCACTTTCCGCCGGATCGGGGTCTGCGGCATTAAAGACGGAGGATCTTACAGCTCAAGTGGAAGCGGGAGAGTCGTCTTATTCACGCGATAATCCTTTCCGGGCAGAAGTGCTGGAAAACCTGAATTTGAACGGCCGCGGCTCGGCGCGGGAAACGCGGCATCTGGAAATTTCGTTGGAAGGCTCCGGCTTGGATTATGAACCAGGGGACAGCCTTGGCATTTATCCGGAAAATGACCCGCAGCTTGTGGATGCGTTAATTGCAACACTGGGTTGGAGTGGTGCGGAGGAGGTTCCGGTATCCAAATCTGGCGATTTGCTCCCCTCGCGGGAAGCCTTGCTGAAACACTTTGAGATCACGGTGTTGACTAAGCCGCTCCTTGCCCGATTGGCGGAAATCACCGGACATGAGGAACTGGTAAAGCTTATATCACCTGGTCAGGAAGAGACATTGAAAGGTTATCTAAAGGGAAGAGATCTCCTGGATCTGGTGCAGGACTATCATCTTCAGGGCATCGGTCCGGATGCGTTGACCGGCTTGCTTCGCAAGCTGCCGCCACGGCTGTATTCGATTGCCAGCAGCTCCAAGGCAACGCCGGAAGAGGTGCATGTGACGGTTAGAGCCGTGAGATATGAAGCGCATGGACGGCAGCGCAGAGGTGTAACTTCGGTGCAATTGGCAGAACGTGTGCAGCCGGGGGACACATTGCCTGTGTTCATTCAGCATAACCCGAGCTTTAAATTGCCAAAGGACCCGAATACCAAAATTATTATGATTGGTCCGGGTACAGGTGTAGCTCCTTTCAGGGCATTTTTGAGCGAGCGGGAAGAGAGCGGCGCACAAGGCGAGAGCTGGCTCTTTTACGGAGATCAGCACTTTACGACTGATTTTCTATATCAAGTGGAATGGCAGCGCTGGCTGAAGGATGGGGTGCTGACACGAATGGACGTTGCTTTCTCGAGAGATACCGAGCAGAAGGTTTATGTCCAGCACCGTATGCTGGAGCACAGCAAGGAGCTGTTCAACTGGCTTGAACAAGGAGCCGTGGTCTATGTCTGCGGTGATGAAGGAAGCATGGCGCATGATGTTCACGCCGCTCTTGCGACAATTCTGATTCAGGAAGGCGGTCTTGCGCCGGAAGCGGCGGCAGAGCGGCTGACAGAAATGCAGCGGCAGCAGCGCTATCAGCGGGATGTCTACTAGGTCGGCAGGGAAGAGAAGAACCCGTGATTGAAAGGAGAAGCTTACTATGTCCGAGAATCATTTATTATCCAAGAACAGTGCACCTCATAGTGATGTAGAAGATATAAAAATACGAAGCAATTACCTGCGAGGCAAGCTTGAAGAAGTGCTGGAGGACCGGATTACGGCATCGATCCCGGAGGATGAGAACCGGCTGATGAAGTTCCATGGCAGCTACATGCAGGATGACCGGGACTTGCGGAATGAGCGGAGCAAGCAGAAGCTGGAGCCGGCATATCAGTTCATGCTGCGTGTGCGTGCGCCAGGAGGCGTGGTTACGCCTGCGCAGTGGTTGATGATGGACCGGATTTCCAAGGCTTATGGCAACGGAACGATTCGCTTAACTACGCGGCAATCGTTTCAGCTCCATGGTGTCTTGAAGTGGAATATGAAGAAGACGATCCGGGAGGTGCATGATTCCCTGTTGACTACGCTGGCAGCGTGTGGAGATGTGAACCGGAACGTGATGTGCAACCCGAATCCGCATCAATCCGATGTTCATGCCGAGGTCTATCATTGGGCATGCCGTCTGAGCGAGCACCTTGAGCCGCAGACTAAGGCATACCATGAGATTTGGCTGGATGGAGAGAAGGTGCTGGACAGTCAGGAAGCGGAGCAGGAGCCGATTTACGGCAAGGTGTATTTGCCCCGGAAATTCAAGATTGGTCTGGCGGTTCCCCCATCCAATGATGTGGATGTATTCTCCCAGGATCTCGGTTTGATCGCCATTGTCGAGAACGGCAAGCTCGCCGGGTTTAATGTGGCTGTCGGCGGAGGCATGGGCATGACGCACGGCGACCCGCTGACCTATCCGCAGGTCGCGAAGGTGATCGGATTCTGTACGCCGGAGCAGGTGATCGAGATTGCCGAGAAAACGGTGACGATTCAGCGGGATTATGGGGATCGTTCTGTACGGAAGCACGCCCGGTTCAAATATACGATTGATGACCGCGGGGTAGAATGGTTTGTCTCCGAGCTAACCAGCCGGCTTGGCTGGGGGCTTGCAGAAGCAAGGCCTTACAGCTTTGAGGATCACGGCGACCGCTATGGCTGGGTCAAGGGTACGGGCGGCAAATGGCACTTCACGCTCTTTATCGAGAACGGACGGATTAAGGATGAACAGGATTATCAGTTAATGACGGGCCTGCAGGCAATTGCCGAGATTCATACGGGAGATTTCCGTCTGACCGCGAATCAGAATTTGATTATTGCCAATGTGACGACCGCGAAGAAAAAGAAAATCGAAGCCTTAATCGGCGAATATGGTTTGACTGACGGCTTGCGCTATTCGGCGCTTCGCCGCAATTCCATGGCCTGCGTGGCCCTGCCGACCTGCGGGCTGGCCATGGCGGAATCAGAGCGTTACTTGCCGGAGCTGCTTGGCAAGATTGAGCCGCTGTTGGCGGAGAACGGACTTTCTGAAGAGAATATCGTCATCAGAATGACGGGATGCCCGAACGGCTGTGCAAGACCGGCGCTGGCCGAGCTCTCCTTTATCGGGAAAGGCCCGGGGAAATACAATATGTATCTTGGAGGAGGCTTCGCCGGAGAACGCCTGAACAAGCTGTATAAGGAAAATATCGGCGAAGGCGAGATTCTTGACTCGCTGCGGGTGCTGCTGTCTCATTATGCCAAGGACAGAAATCCGGAGGAGCATTTCGGAGACTTTACGATCCGTGCCGGCTATATTCAGCAGGTGGCCTCAGGACAGGATTTCCACGCGTAAGCCGATATGTGCGGAAACGGGCTTGACTAATGAACCGGAATACAGTATTTTTAGCAATAATTAAATCGCTAAAATGCTATGACCAAGGTCTCGAGCTCAAAGGGTGCAGTCCAGAGAGGAAGCCGATTGCTGAAAGGCTGCCCTGCACCGGAATTTCGATCCTGCCTTGTGAGCAGTGACCGATTACCCGATATTCCGATAGGATGAGGAGTAAGCAGTCACCGGCTGGCGCCGTTAACTCCGAGAAGGATTGCTTATATTTGCTATGCAATCAAATTAGGGTGGTACCACGGCACATTCGTCCCTGACGAATGTGTCTTTTTGCGTTATAGAGGTCGTTCAAAAGTTATTAAGTCCATTATTTTATAGTAGGAGAGATGAGTATGCTTCAAAGTCGGTTGTTGCAAGGTACGTTACGGGAGGCTCCGGCCGAGGCGGAGACGGTCAGCCATCAGCTTCTGCTTCGCAGCGGATTGGTGAGGCAGGTCGCCGCAGGAATCTATACGTTTTTACCATTAGGGAGAAAGGTGCTGCGAAAGGCAGAGCAGATTGTCAGAGAAGAGATGGAGCGATCTGGCGCGCAAGAGGTACTGCTGCCGATGATGCAGCCTGCCGAATTATGGCAGCAATCCGGACGTTATGGCGTCTATGGACAGGAGCTGATTTCTCTAAGCGACCGTCATGGCCGGGAGTTTGCGCTTGGTCCTACCCACGAAGAGGTGATCACTTCCTTGGTTGCTCAGGAGGTCAGCTCCTACCGCCGGTTGCCGATAACCTTGTTCCAGATCGGAACGAAATTTCGGGATGAACGGCGTCCTAGATACGGGCTGCTCCGGGGCAGGGAATTTGTCATGAAGGATGCTTATTCCTTTGACAAGGACCTGGACGGATTGGACCGCTCTTATCAGACGATGTATGAAGCGTACCATCGGATCTTCACTCGTTGTGGGCTAAGATTTCGTGCGGTGGAAGCTGACCCGGGCGCGATTGGCGGTGAAGGAGGAACTCATGAATTTATGGCGCTGGCCGAGATCGGAGAGGACACTATTGCTGCGTGCAACTGCTGTACCTATGGAGCGAATCTGGAGCTGACCGGTATTGCCGAAGGTGACCGCTGTCCGCGTTGCTCAGAAGGAACGATGCAGTTCTTTCGCGGAATTGAGCTCGGGCATGTATTCAAGCTGGGGACTAAATACAGCGAGGCCATGGGTGCCGTTTTCCTGGATGAAAAAGGAGTCAGCAGGCCGGTCATTATGGGCTGCTACGGGATCGGCGTATCCAGGCTTCTGTCTGCAGTTATCGAGCAGCATCATGATAGCGATGGGATTATCTGGCCTTTGTCCCTGGCGCCTTACCAGGTTCATCTCATTCCCGTGTCCGTCAAGGATGAGCAGCAAATGCAGCTTGCCCGCGATTTGTATGACCGCCTGAGGCAGGCCGGAGCGGATGTATTGCTTGATGACAGAGATGAGCGGGCAGGCGTCAAATTTAAAGATAGCGATCTGCTGGGGCTGCCGGTTAGAATTACAATCGGCAAGGAGGCAGGACAGGGGATGGTTGAATTCTCGGAACGCAGCGCTTTGTCCGATAGGCGTCAGATGAACGTAGAAGAAGCCATAGCGGAAGCGATAGCAGTCTTGGAGGGTTAGCTGGGATCCTGGGTGTGGCAGAAAAGAGTGAAGATGCCCCTGCGACAACAGCGGTCGTAAGGACACCTTCACTTGCAGCCATCTCTTATGTATTCTGCAGCCTGTAGGCTCCTAATTCTTCGGTCTCGCAAATCGTCCCAATATTTCAGTCGATTGGACAACGTTCATAAAAGCCTTGGGATCCGTCTCGGTCACGGCTTGCCGTACCGCTGCCAGCTCATAGCGAGTAGTTACGGTCATCAGCGTATAGTTCCGTTCCTCACTATAGCCGCCCTCCGAATGAAGGCAGGTAATTCCGTGATGGAGCTTGCGGAGCCGGCACAGCATCTCGTCCCGTTTTTTGGTAATGATGAAGCAGGTTACCTTGATGTGGCCTACGTGAATCATATCAACAACCTTGCCTTTGACAAAGGTAGATAGCATGGAATATAACGCCAAATCCCAGCTCTTATAGAAACCGAGCAGCAGGATGACAAGACCATTCATAACAAACAGAATGTTGCCCATTGCGATATCTCTTCTGCGCGTTACAATGGAGCCGACAATGTCGAATCCGCCAGTTGATCCGCCGGCACGCAGCGCAATGCCGATACCGATGGCAGAGATGATGCCTCCGAACACGGCTGCCAGAATCGGGTCCTTGGTTAATCGAACCTGGGGAATAATAGCCATAAACCAGGTAGTGCTAACGACAGAAATCAGGCTTAGCACTATATATCTTTTGCCAACCGCTCTCCAGCCCCATATAATCAAGGGGGCATTGATCAGAAAATACAAGATGGAGATATTCCAGTCTGATACATATCCGATGATTGAAGCTACGCCTGCAACGCCACCGGATAATAACTGGTGAGGAATAAGGAAGAAATTGAGACCTGCCGCGACTAACAGGGAGGAGAGAAGAATAATTGCAATTTCTTTTGCGGGTCTTAAGCTTGATTTGATAGGTTTGCTCAAAAGTGCTGAGCCAGAATCGACTTTCATGACTGCGCCTGCTTTCCGTAGTAATAAAAATTGTTTATCGGCTTAAATTATCTTTTCTATCAGTATATCCGACAATGATAATGATCACCAATTAAATTTTTTGACCTTTGCGAGGTGGAATCATGTTTAAAATTATGCTCATTGAGGACGATACAACCTTATTCGGGGAGATCAAGACCCGCTTGTCGCAATGGTCGTATGAGGTGTATGGAGTGTCTGATTTCGGCCGGGTGCTTCAAGAGGTTCACGAGCTTGGGCCCGAGCTGATTTTGATTGACATCCAGCTTCCGCAATACGACGGCTTCCATTGGTGCAGACAAATTCGGGCTCATTCCAATGTGCCGATCATCTTTCTCTCCTCCCGCGACCATCCCATGGATATGGTCATGGCTATGCAGCTTGGGGGCGATGATTTCGTCCAAAAGCCGTTTCATTTTGAAGTATTGATCGCCAAAATCCAGGCGATTCTTCGCCGGGTGTACGACTACAGTACAGAGCGGGTCGAGCTTCGCTCATGGCAAGGCGCAACGATTGAATTCGTTAAAAACCTTGTTACCCTTCAAGACTCCAGTGTCCTGTTGACCAAGAATGAGATGCTGATTTTGAAAATTCTGATCGAGCATAAAAATACGATTGTTAGCCGGGAGGAGCTGATCCGCAGTCTTTGGGACAACGAGCATTTTGTCAGCGATAATACGCTCACCGTCAATGTGAACCGGCTGCGCAAGAAGCTGGAGCCGCTGGGGCTGGAGAAATATATCGAGACCCGGACAGGACAGGGATATATTGCCACGGAAGAGGTTGACTTATGATCAGGGATTTTATAAGAGAGAGACGAAGCTGGCTGCTGTTATTGCTGAGCATGCAGCTCATGCTGCTGCTTATAGCCTTTGTAGACTCCGCGATTCCATTTCTGCCCGTGTTGTATGCTGTCGGCCTGAATACACTTCTGTGCATTGGTTTCGTTATATTAAGATATTCGCGGGAGACCTCGTTTTATCGGGAGCTCGATGCCTGGGATCATGCTTATGACCTGACTGGTTTAAAGGAGGCTGGCAGCCCGCTGGAGCAGAGAGTACAGAGTGCGGTTACCCGCCAGAGTGAACGCTTCCGCAAGGAGACGGATGAGCATTTCTTGCTTCTGGAGCAGGAAAAGGACGATATGCTGGCCTGGATTCACGAGATGAAGACACCTCTGACCGCGATGAAGCTGATGATTGAACGGTTGCCGGAGGAAGCCTTGAGGCAGCAGATGATGTACGAGTGGCTTCGTATTCACCACCTGCTTGATCGCCAGCTGCATCAGAAGCGCATTCCCTTTATGGAGAAGGACCTGTATTTTGAGCAGCTCGATCTGGAAGCCATTCTTCACGGCGAGATCAAAGCATTGCAATCCTGGTGTATTCGTAAAGGCATTGGATTCGACCTGATGCTGGAAGAGAAGCTCGTCGTATCGGATGCCAAATGGACGGCGTTCATTCTTCGTCAGCTGTTAACGAATGCGGTTAAATA
The DNA here is from genome assembly GCF_018333295.1 of Paenibacillus apis. NCBI lineage: Bacteria > Bacillati > Bacillota > Bacilli > Caryophanales > Paenibacillaceae > Paenibacillus > Paenibacillus apis. The sequence continues at coordinate 22,463 of NZ_BORS01000020.1, read as the reverse complement.
CAATCGTGAAGGCTCAGACGTTGAGATTATCAGCGGCGAGGCAGAGGGGCATCTGATGCTTTCGATCAAGGATTCGGGGGAGGGAATCACGGCCAGAGATTTACCAAGAATCTTCGAAAAGGGCTTTACCTCCACGCAAAACCATCAGTCCAGCGCGGCGACAGGAATGGGACTCTATCTGGCCAAGCAGGCCGCAGACTCCTTGAGTATTCAACTGAAGGCAGCTTCTGTGCCTGGAGCCGGCTCGACATTTACCCTTATTTTCCCCCGGGAAAATGAGCTGCAGCATCTTACCGGCATGTGACAGGAATGTCACATGCCGGTTTGCTTTTGTTCGTTGATTCGCAGGAAGGCAGCTTCTCAGGCAGGGTATAATAATGCCATAAACAAGGATACATGGAGGAGTGAGTCGTCTTGACCATTTTGGAAGCAGCTAAAATAGTTAAAGTATACGGGAACAAATTCAATCGTCAGGAGGTCCTCAAGGGGATTGATCTGAAGGTGGAAAAGGGAGAGTTTGTAGGGATCATGGGGCCGTCGGGCTCAGGCAAAACAACGCTCTTAAATGTACTTTCGACGATCGACCGGGTCAGTCAGGGCTCGATCCTCATCGAAGGCAAGGACTTTACGGGCATGAAGGAAAAGGAACTGGCCGAGTTCCGCAAACAGCATCTCGGATTTATTTTTCAGGATTATAATTTGCTGGACACATTGACGGTGAAGGAGAATGTATTACTCCCGCTGTCCATTACCGGTGTAAGCCGGCAGGAAGCACAAAACAGATATCAGCGGGTATCCTCCGAGCTGGGCATTTATGAGCTTGCGGACAAGTATCCTGCGGAGATCTCCGGCGGGCAGAAGCAGCGAACCTCCGCTGCGCGTGCATTCATTCATCGGCCGAGCATTATATTTGCGGACGAGCCCACCGGGGCGCTGGATTCGAAATCGGCGAGTGATCTGTTGGGGAAGCTCAGTGAAATGAATAACAAGCTCGCCTCAACGATTGTGATGGTGACGCACGATGCCGCAGCGGCAAGCTATTGCAGCCGGGTTATTTTCATTCGGGACGGACAGATTTATTCCCAACTGAATAAGGGCGATGAGAGCCGTCAGGCATTTTACAATGATATTATCCGAACACAAAGTGTGCTGGGCGGGGTGCAGCCATGAGTTTGCGAGTGATCATTTTAAGGAATCTGAAGAAGAATATTAAAAATTATTATCTGTATGTCTTCGCCTTGATTTTTAGTGTGGCCTTATATTTCTCGTTCGTGACCCTGCAATTTAATCCTTCGATTGACGTCCTGGAAGGGACCATCAAAGGAGGAGCAGCTATCGGCGCTTCCTCCGTCCTGCTGGTCGTGATCGTCGCTGTCTTTCTGCTGTATGCGAATACCATTTTCATCAAGCGGCGCAGCAAGGAGATCGGGTTATTTCAGTTGGTCGGTCTGACAAAGGGGAAGATCTTCCAGATTCTCACCTTCGAAAATTTGATGCTGTATTTCGGCTCTATGGCCGTCGGGATTTTTGCAGGCTTCGCGGTATCAAGGCTCATACTGATGATACTACTCAAGATCCTTCAGGTTGATGCCATAGTCGGTCTCAGCTTTTCTCCCCAAGCGTTGGTTCAGACGGTGATTGTGTTTTCAGGCATCTATCTGTTGATTATGCTGATGAACTATCTGTTTATCAAAGGACAGAGTATTCTCAGTCTGTTCCGGGTTGTGTCGCTGGCCCAGCAGCGGGTGGAAAAGCTCTCGGTCTGGAGCATTTTGATGGGGGTCGCGGGGATCGCGCTTATTTTGCTGGGATATCAAGTGTCGTCTCAGCTGTTCAGCGGGAAATTCACAGATATGGCCCAATTAATGGGGGCGATGTTATTTATCCTAGGATCGGTAATCGCGGGAACGTATTTCTTCTATAAAGGCTCCGTGAGCTTTATCTTCAATCTGATCCGCAGAAGCAAGAGGGGATATTTAACGATCAAGGAAGTGCTCTCGCTGTCTTCAATTATGTTCCGGATGAAGTCGAACGCACTGCTGCTTACCGTCATCACGACGCTATCCGCGCTGGCGATCGGGATGCTGTCGCTTAGCTACATTTCGTACTACTCAGCCGCTTCCATGGCAAAAAATAATGTCCCGAACGACTTCTCTTTCTATGAGAGCGAATTGCTCGACAAGTTTACAGCAGTTCTGGAATCGGAAGGTATTGCTTATAAGGAGAATGTGCTTGAACCGGTCTGGGTCAGCATGGACGCAGAATCATTCATCAATAAAGATTTGCTTGATATTCAATCCGATACCCTAAACGTAGCCGTGCTTGGCGATTCAGCTATCGGAGAGGATATTCAGGCCGGAGAGGCATTATTTCGCGGTCTGGACAAGAGATTCATGAGTATTATTCAAATGGATACGCTGGATAGCATCACGCTGTTAACTGCCGAGAAGTCATACCCGTTTGATGTGGTCGGCATGGACAAAGAAACGGTGCTGCCGCCCCGCTTCAATTTTAGCTTCCCTGTAGTGATTGTGGACGAGTCGATCTATCAGGAGCTTAAGGTGGGGGGAAGTCCGGATCAGGAATTCACGGTGTACTACGGAGTAGATATAACAGACCGTTCCCAACTGAAAAACGCTAACGAAGCATTCGCAGGCATGAATTCATTTAAAGATGAATATGGCGCAAATTCCCAATACGAATATGAGATGGGGCAGCGTGCAAACTTTGGGTTGATCATGTTCATCGTCGGATTCCTGGGGCTTACCTTCTTAGTCACTTCGGGTTGTATTCTCTATTTCAAGCAAATGGATGAAAGTGAAGAAGAAAGGCCGGGATATACCATTCTCCGTAAGCTGGGCTTTACTCAGGATGATCTGGTTGGAGGAATTCGCTACAAGCAGCTATTCAACTTCGGCATTCCGCTTGTGATCGGGCTTAGCCATAGTTATTTTGCTGTAAAATCAGGCTGGTTCTTATTCGGTACGGAAATGCTGGCCCCCATGCTGCTGGTCATGCTGCTCTACACGGTGCTCTATTCCATTTTCGGACTTTTGTCTGTACTCTACTACAAACGTGTGGTCAAGGATTCCATCTAATTATGGGAAATGGAGAGTATGAAGAAGGTGTATCTAGGGATATAAAATTGAATTGAAAGTAGTCCAATGATGCAGGTGAACAATGTGTTCACCTGCATCATTGGACAAGCCGCCTCGGCCCGCTTAATGTGAAGTTCATCGAGAGAGGCAGTTCAGGGTTTCATTATTTTTTTTAGAAGACTAATAATAGGGAGAACCACAATGAAGAAAATACTAAGTAGAACAGGCGCATCAACAGGATGTGTCATCCTACTTATCGCAATTATTACTACTATTGCGTGTTGGGATGAACTTGGGAGTTTAATAAGGACGGGGAATTATGATAATACGGATCATATGGTGGAGACCATTATGGCTAAATCAGCGACTCCAGGGGTGGCTATAGTAGTATCAGAGCAGGGCAAGACAAAATATATGAATTTCGGATATGCAGATGTTAATAATAAGAAGAGGGTAACTGAAGAGTCATTATTTGAGTTGGGATCGACGACAAAGGCATTTACGGCTTTGGCCGTTATTTTATTAGAAAATGAGGGCTACTTATCTCTTTCAGATTCTATTACAGACTATATTCCAACGTTTAAGCCAACCATTAAGGGTGAGAAAGCTAATATTACGATTCATCAGTTGTTAGCCCATACAAGTGGAATTCCACCGTGGAGTATTCGGTTAATTCCTGAAGGTACCACGGACGATATGCTTGAAAAAACGATACATAATGTGTCTGACATTGTATTAGATACATATCCTGGGACAGCCTATAATTATGCTACAGTTAATTATGATATTTTAGCGATGATAATTGAAAAAGTTACAGGCAAACGTTATCAAGATTACATGACTGAAAATATACTGCTTCCTTTAGGAATGACCGATAGTTATTTTTCAACAGGTCAGGAAAAGGAATCCGATAAACTTACCAAAGGATATCGTGTATTTTTTGGAAGAAGCTTAGAATATGATGCCCCTAGATATTATGGGAATATCGCTGCAGGATATTTGGTCACGAATTCAAAAGACTTGGAACGCTGGATTAATGCCCAAATGGGGATAGGAGATATGCCAGATCATTTATCGAAAGCGATCGAACAATCTCATCAAGTCGGCATCCAAACGGCGGGAGACGAAGTTGAGAATAAATACTATTCATTCGGATGGAGTATTGATACGAAAAATAGAGTCATTAGTCATAATGGATCTAATCCTAATTACTCCTCACAAGTTCTTATTGATTTAGAAAAGCAGCAGGCCATATTTGTTCTGGCTAATTTGAATTCAACTGCATCATCGCTAATTGCTAATAACATTTATGAGAATATGAATGGAAATCCTATGAATAAATTCAATTATGATGATGCGTATCTATTCATTGATTTGGTATTTTCATTCTTAGTAATAATAGCCGTCGTTATCTTATGTGTCCAAGCAATAAAACTCGTTAAGGGAATACAACTAAATATTAAAGATGAAAAGACAAGGCTCAGAAAAATGATAGGAAGTAGTATCGCACTAGTCCTAAGCATTATGCTTTTGGTATTGGTACTGATCTTGCCTTATCTATTAGACAATAATTATTTAATGATAAAGGTGTGGGTGTCGTATTCAATGTTAATTTGGATGGGGCTTACTTCTATTAATTGTATTTTATCGGTAATAATTAGCATTAAAAAAATGTGGATTATCAGAAGTGGATCTATACAAAACGTAGTGCTTGAAAATAACGAATTCATAGGCTTTAAGCCGAAAATATAGAAAAACATCTGTACATTCCGTAAGATGGTTGTGCAACCAATCCAACTTGAGGGAATGACAGATGCACAACCTGTATACCGATATTTTGCTTGATTTACCAGAGATCCGTGTCGCCAGCACCCTGATTTTAGCTCGTTACGCCCTAAAGCCGTCGTATTACCACACATGGGTGAGAGAATGTTTTCCTGAGCCCTTCGAGTTGCAGATCGTTCTCATGTCCACGGCTATGTGGTCGAAGCGGTTCAAACCGTACGAAAGAACATCCAAGGCACGCTTCCTTCACGAGCAAATTCCATGCTAAAGGCAAGACAACGGCTGCTTAACCCGCAAAAAGCTTCCCAATCACCCGATGTGAACACAGCAGACCTCCCATTAGATCGTTGGTTGGAGTAAGGAGAGCAAATCCAGCATCCTGCCGTCAACGCTTGCCTCTTTGTGTACTATCGAATGGTTTTCGCGATTATCGTACTTGTTGCAGGCGCCTTTGGTTTTATAGGCTAGCCACGCTGTTAAGAACCGGCAGTCCGCCGTTGGACACCGGTTCTTTTTTTTGGGAGAAAGAATCCTATCAAATCAGATTTTGCGAAAGCGCTGGTTACGGTAGCATCTGCTTGTCAGGACATTCGCGCATGACAAAGACGGTTTGAATCGCTACAATCAAGAGGAAGCTATATAAGTTGAGCTAAATAAGCTGCGTAGAAAGGGCATAAGTGTGAAGGGTTAAAAGCTTTCTGTAAGAAAGCTACTTCGGAAGCATAAAGCGAGAGCGTTCGCCTTTGTGAGTGAAATTCAACAGTGATCGTAAGCACCCTTCATACGTTGCCCAGAACGTAAACTCATTAGTTCAACTTACGTAGTTCATAAGGAGGTCTAGAGAGATGAAATACCATACTTTATTGTTTGATGCGGATGAAACCTTGTTTGACTTTTCCCGGACGGAGACAGCGGCGCTTGAGGATACTTTTCTCGCCCATGAGATGGAGTTCTTGCCGATGCACTTCGAACGATATAAAGAAATTAACCATGAACTGTGGAGCGAGCTGGAAGCGGGACTAATCAGCAGCCAACTGCTGCGTACAGAACGATTCTCCCGCCTGTTCCAGGCGTTCAAGCTGGATTTGGATCCTGTCGCTTTTAGCGGCGAATATTTGGTGAATTTGGGCAGAGGGGCTTATTTGCTGGATGGCGCAGAAGAACTGTGTGCAGCATTGTCCGCTCAAGGATACCGCCTTGCAATCATCACCAACGGGATTAAAGAGGTACAGCATGAACGTATTCGGAGGTCTCCGCTCAGCAACACCTTTGAGCAGGTCATTGTATCGGAGGAAGCTGGATCCCAGAAGCCGGAGTCAGGAATATTTGAAGTTGCATTTGCAAAGCTGGGCCTTCAAGCCAAAGATGGAGTCCTCATGATCGGCGATTCTTTAAGCAGCGATATCCAGGGCGGCAACCGGTACGGCATAGAAACCTGCTGGTTCAATCCCCGCCGGGCAGCCAACAAGACAAATATACAACCGACATACGAGATCCATGCGCTTCACGAGCTTTTTGATATTATCGGATGATATGAGCAGTAACGATTACGAGGGAGGACTTTGATGAAGAAACTGATTTTTCTTGTTGTGGTTGTTCTTTTGATTGCAGCAGGCGTGCTCTACCATACACCAAGAGAGATTCGGCAGGAGCTTCAGGGAGCGATCTATTCCGAACAAAAGAACTTTGAACGGGCATCAAAAGTTTTACTAACAGGAAAAGAGTATCCCAATTTGCTCGGAAAGCCGGTCATAAAAGGAACCCTTAGTATAGATGAACAGTTTATCTATCCCGTTACGCTGAAGTTCGACGGATCCATGTATTCCTACACGATGACGGAATGGGGAGAGGACAAGTCACCGATTACAACAGCAAATATTACGGCTTCCCGCGACTTGACCAGGTTCTCGATTTACCTTCAAGACCTCAATGAACACTACGGATTAAGTGATGCCTGGGTGACTGCTCCGCCAGTACTTCGAGGGGAATAGACGCAGGAGGCGGAAGGCCTTTAGAGAATCACCCGGTATGGTCACTTGATCGACCATTTTTACTATCAGGAATTGATGGTATAATAGAGTGCGAAAATTTCAAATAGAAAGCAGGTACACCGATGGGTCGTAAATGGAACAATATTAAGGAAAAGAAAGCTTCGAAGGATGCGAATACAAGCCGGATTTATGCCAAGTTTGGCGTAGAAATTTATGTCGCTGCCAAGAAAGGCGAGCCTGATCCGGAATCCAACCGTGCGTTGAAGGTCGTGCTGGAGCGCGCGAAAACATACAATGTCCCGAAGGCGATTATCGACCGCGCTTTGGACAAGGCCAAGGGGAGCGGAGAAGAAACCTATGAGGATCTGCGGTACGAGGGCTTCGGACCGAACGGCTCGATGGTCATCGTAGACTCGCTTACCAACAATGTTAACCGGACAGCTTCGGCGGTACGCGCTGCTTTCAATAAAAACGGCGGCAACATGGGGGTAAATGGCTCGGTATCCTATATGTTTGATTCTACTGCCGTGATCGGTGTGGCAGGAAAGACCCTCGATGAAGTGTTTGAGCTGCTGATGGAGGCCGACGTCGAGGTGCGCGATATTGTGGAGGAAGAAGACACGGTAATCGTCTATGCTGAACCGGACCAGTTCCATGAAGTACAGGAAGCATTCCGGGCCTCAGGAATTACCGAGTTTACGGTCGCCGAGCTGACGATGCTTGCCCAGAACTATATTACCTTGCCTGCGGATTCTGTTGCTCAATTCGAGAAGCTGATCGACGCTCTGGAGGATCTGGAGGATGTGCAGCAGGTTTATCATAACGTGGAGTTTGACGAAGAATAAGATTGCGGCCCCATGCCCATAGAATGGAGCTTACATTATGTATCGTAGTATGGAAGAATGTCTGATGGATTTGGAGAAGCACGGACATCTGGTCCGGATTCGGGAGGAAGTCGATCCCCATCTGGAGATGGCGTCGATCCACCTGAGAGTGTATGAGGCTGGCGGCCCTGCACTGTTATTTGAGAGGGTAAAAGGCTCCAAATTCCGTGCGGTCTCCAATTTGTTCGGAACGATCGAACGCAGCAAGTTTATCTTTCGCAACACATGGGATGTCACCCAGCGAATTATCGCTTTGCGCAATAATCCGCTCTCTGCATTGAAGCATCCGCTGCAGAGCGTCGGAACCGGGTTAGCGGCCCTGACGGCGCTTCCGATGAAGGGGATGAGCTCTCGCCCGGTTGCTGCGCAGGAGATCGCGATCTCCGATCTGCCGCTGATCAAGCACTGGCCGATGGATGGCGGGGCCTTTGTGACCTTGCCCCAAGTGTATACGGAGGATCCGGACAAGCCGGGAATTATGAATTCCAACCTGGGGATGTACCGGGTTCAGCTCAACGGCAACAGCTATGAGCAGGATCGCGAGGTAGGCGTCCATTACCAGATTCATCGCGGAATCGGGATTCACCAGACCAAAGCGACGAAACGGGGGGAGCCCCTCAAGGTCAGTATCTTTGTCGGCGGGCCCCCTTCACATACGCTGGCCGCGGTCATGCCGCTGCCGGAGGGTCTGAGCGAGTTGACGGTTGCCGGCATGCTTGGCGGCCGCCGGTTCCGGTACAGCTACGAGGATGGCTTCTGTATAAGCCATGATGCTGACTTTGTCATTACCGGCGAGATTTATCCTGAGGATACGAAGCCGGAAGGGCCATTCGGGGATCATCTGGGCTATTACAGTCTGGTTCATCCTTTCCCGGTGATGAAGGTGCGCAAGGTGTATGCCAGGGAACATGCGATCTGGCCGTTTACGGTGGTCGGCCGACCGCCTCAAGAGGATACAGCGTTCGGAGAACTGATTCATGAATTGACCGGGGATGCCATCAAGCAGGAAATTCCGGGGGTTAAAGAGGTTCATGCTGTCGATGCGGCCGGGGTTCATCCGTTGCTATTCGCCATTGGCAGTGAACGCTATACGCCTTACCAGCAGGTGAAGCAGCCTGCCGAGCTGCTGACGCTTGCCAACCGGATTCTTGGAACCGGACAACTGAGTCTTGCCAAGTATCTGTTCATTACGGCAGAGGATCGGCAGCCGCTGGATACGCATGAGATCGAGCAGTTCCTGATGTATATTCTGGAACGGATGGATCTGAAGCGCGACATTCATTTTCAGACGAATACGACCATCGATACCCTCGATTATTCCGGTACGGGTCTAAATACCGGGAGCAAGGTTGTATTTGCTGCTTACGGCGATGTGAAGCGGGAGCTCTGCCGAGAGGTTCCCGAGCTGCTGAAGAATATTCGCGGACTTGATAATCCGCGTCTGGTATTCCCGGGAGTCGTTGCTGTTGAAGCCGGAACATTTGAGTCGTATGAACAAGCTGCCGGGCAAATGAAGGAGATCAGCGATGCTATCCGGGAGCAGGGAACGATCGAATCCTGTCCGATGCTGGTGGTATGCGATGACAGCTTCTTCTTAAGTGAATCCTTAAGCAATTTTTTGTGGGTCACATTTACCCGCAGCAATCCTTCTCATGATATTTATGGTGTAAACAGCTATGTGGAGCATAAGCACTGGTCTTGCGATAATGTCATCATTGATGCTCGTTCCAAGCCGCATCAGGCCCCCCCGCTTCTGCATGATCCCGAGGTCGAGAAGCGAGTGGATGAGCTGTTTGCCCGAAATGGCAGTCTCAGCTCGATCCGATTATAAATGGAGCAAAAGAGCTTTCCTATCCGTCTAAGCAGACGAACGGGAAAGCTCTTTTGATTACCCCTTGATGGCACCTTCGGTCAGGCCCTTCTGAATATATTTCGAAATGAAAAGGTAGACGATGAGCACGGGAATGACAGTCAGGGAGACGGCTGTTGCCATTAACCCGAAGTCGGTGCCGTACTGTGAACTGATCTCATTCAAGAGCGCAACGATGGGGCGCACATTTTCCTTATTCACGAAGATTAACGCCGAGAACAAGTCATTATAGGACCAGAGAAAGACGAAAATACTGGCTGATGCGAAGACAGGCTGGGAGATCGGTACGAAAATTCGGCTGAACATATTCAGGCGGTTGCACCCGTCCATGAATGCCGCTTCTTCAAGCTCCTTGGGAATCGTCTGCATATAGCCTGCCATAACTAGAATGGCAAAGGTCAGATTACCGGCCGTATGCGGCAGAATGAGCCCCCAATACGTATTGACCAAGCTGGTCTTGATCAGCAGCTCATAGACCGGAACGACGGTGGCAAAGGCCGGAATAAGCAGCGTCGCATACAGGATGGAGAAGATAATTCTTTTACCGGAAAAGCTGAACCTGGAGAGCACGTAGGCAGCAAGCCCGCCAAAGATCAGCACGAGCAGGACGGTGGCCCCCGACATGATCAGACTGTTGATATAGCTCTTCCCGATATTCATCCGGTCAAAGGCATTCTGGTAATTGATCAGATCCGGATTTAGCGCAAGTCCGAAGGAATTATTCATGACATCCCTCGACACCTTGAAGGAGTTGTTCACGATCCAGAAGAGCGGATAGATAGTTGTCATCGCCCAAGCGCTAAGAAAAAAATAGATCAATACGCTGCTCCATCGGAAGCGTCTGAATTCCCTCCGCTGAACCCGACGATCTACAGATATTGTTGGCTGCATAACGGTACACCCCTATATCGCTTAGTATGTAATCTCATCACGCTTGAGCAGGCGATTGGCCAGCAGGGACAGCAGAACGCCGAACACGACCATGTAGATGGCAATCGCGGAGCCATATCCAAAGTTCTGGTCAACCATCGCTTTTTTGTACATATACGTACCGAGCACCTCGGTTCCGTTCTGCCCGCTGGTAATAACCCAGATGAACTCGAACACCTTCAATGTCCCGGTAATGGCAAGCGTAATGACGACCTTAATATCGCTCATAATCAGCGGAATGGTCAGCATCGTCGTTCGTTTGAAGGCAGAAATGCCCTCGAGCTTGGCAGCCTCATAATAGTCTGAAGGGATCTTGGACATCGCTGTCAGGAACAGCACGAAATAGAACCCGACATAATGCCATACTGTTGGCACGGATACGGCTTTGAGCGCGTTGCCTTCATCCAGCCACAACACCTTGTCAATTCCGAAATTGGCAAGCACGCTGTTAAGCAGACCGAAATTGTAGTTGTAAAAAAGCACAAATAAAAGCGAGATTGCCGTTCCCGAAATGACGACAGGGAAGAAAAAGACGGTACGGTAAAAGCCCTTCAGCTTGCCGATCAGATCAACCATGACTGCAAGGACAAGCGCGATTCCGACTTGAAACAAGATGACATACAGCATGATTTCAAGTGTGTGCAGCGTGGCAGCGCCGAGCAGATCGTCCGTAAACAGCCGAGTGTAGTTATCCCAGCCGATAAATTTTTTGTCGAAAAAGCCCTTGGTCCGGAAGAAGCTTAAGTACAAGCTCTTAAAGAAAGGGTAGTACATGAATACACTCATCAGGACTGCTGCCGGGAGGAGGAACAGGAAGATGTATTTCCGATCACCCTTCATCATCATCACCCTTGCTGTAAAGTAGTGGCTATATAAATTGGACAAATACTTATGCGTAATGGGGCAGCCGTGTGAAATGATCTTACGATCGCTGTTGTTCGCGGATTTCTTTGATTGCACTAAGCCATGACAAGGGGGAAATCCGCTCACAAAGGCGACCACTGTCGTTTCATAAGATTCATTTCACACTTTTGCCCGGGTACTGCTTAGAATCATTCAACTTATATAGCTTAGGCAAACGGGTGCGCCGCCCGAATGGAAGAGAAGGGGGCGGCGCAAGCGTTCCTAGCAGTGAAGTTCGCCAGTGAACAGTTTAGTTCTTATTGGCATCCTCAACTTTTTTGGCACTTTCAATCGCTTCGGTTGGCGTCTTCTTGCCTGTTACAACCTGCTGAACACTGGCACGAAGATCGGAGAAGGTCTCAGGAGCTACCTTGCTGTCCACAGGTGCGCTGATTGAATCGGCCTTGGCTGTCATTGCGAAGCCGTCAAGCTGAACCTGCTGTAGACCTGTGACCTCCACATCGGCTGCAGGCGTTCCGCCATTCGCACTGGCAATAGTCTTAATACTGTTTGGTGATGTCAGATGTTTCAACAGCTCAATCGCCGTGTCTTTCTTGGCTGCATTGTCGTAAGTGGCCTTGGACAGATAGAATCCGGAGCCGAAGCCGCCGACAATATCGTTACCGCTGCCTGCACCGCCAGGCACAGTAGGGAAAGGTATTACCGTTGTGTTGGCACGCGTGTCATCACTCCAGCCGCCGATGGCCCAGGAGCCTTCAATGGTCATGGCTGCAAGGCCTTCACTATAATAGTTGCCGGTCATATTCAGGTCGATGGTCGCAGCATCCTTCGGAAAGGCGCCGAGCTCGTAAAGCTCCTTCATTGCTGCATAGGCCTTCTCCCAATTCGGTTCAATCCCTTCGGCCAGTCCTTTGTCCTGTCCAGCCGGTCCGGCAGCCGAAAGGATGGTGTGCTCGATCAAATAGTGCGATTGATCGAATGGAACGGAGAGAGGAATAATATCCTTTGCTGCAAGCGCCTTGACGGCAGTAGTCAGCTTTGTCCAATCCGTAGGTAATTCCAGTCCGTTATCCTCAAAGATCTTCTTGTTCACGAACAGACCTTCGTAGAAGCCGGTCAATGGAGCGGCATAGATGTTTCCATCCGCCTGTCTGGCCAGTTCCAGTGCATCTGGAATGAATCCGTTCTTCCAGTCCGCATTCGCGTCCAGAATCTCGTTTAATGGAACGACCTTACCGGCATTGACAAAGCCCTCGGCATCAGCGCCGATAAAGTAGAAGAGGAGATCCGGCTCATTGCCGCTGGTCATATCCGTATTTACCTTGGTACGGAATCCGTCATCATTTGCCGACATGGTGTCATTTTCAATCGTTACGTTCGGGTGGCTTGCTGTAAATTCATCAATGACCGCCTGGAACGCATCGCGTGCAGCGTCGGTTCCGCCAAAAGTGGAGAATACGCGCAGCGTAACCTTCTCGGCATCTTTTGCCGGTTCTTCGGCAACGGGCTGATTGGTGTTGGTGTCTGTGTTGCCGGATGCCGGTGCATTGTTGCCTGCATTGCTATTACTATTTCCGCAGGCGGCGATAAACATGGAGAACAACATCATGATGCTCAGTAAAACGATAGAAGTTCTTTTCAACAGAATTCCCCCCAAATTTGATTGTTGTGCGCGAAATCTGGCTGTTAGCAAAATAGTAACGTAAGAAAAGGGTTTCAAATAGGGGGATTATCTTATAAACGAGGGGTAAAATAGTCCAATTCCCATGTCATGTCAGCAGGCTATAAGGAGAAGTAATATCATTAATAATTAATCACATGAAGGACATATGTCCTTTCAAGTTTGACGATATGCCTTTAAAGTAGCTTTAGCAGAACTTTTGGAGGATCGATAGAGGATGAGAGGAATTTTATTTGCCATTCTTGGCGGAGCATTTATCACTTTTCAAGGGGTTGCCAATGCCCGGATCAGTCAGGATCTTGGGACCTGGCAGGCGGCAGCCCTAACGCAATGCACCGGATTTGTGGTTGCATTGCTTGTATTGTTGGCATTCAAGGATGGACATCCTCGTCAATTCAAGCGGGTGAAGCCCCTTTACTTAGCCGGCGGGTCCTTCGCGGCAATCGTTATTTTCAGCAATGTAAAAGCGATTGAGCTGGTCGGCGTCACCTTCAGCACTTCTTCGGTCTTAATCGCCCAATTGCTCGTTACCTTCCTGATAGACAGCTTCGGTTGGTTCGGACTGGCGAAGCAACAGATGAAGCTGCCTCAATTTATCGGCATCGGCATGATGATCGCAGGTGTTGTTGTGATGGGATGGAGGTAAGACGTTTATGGAAGAGAAGCAGAGAACGATCAAGGATTATTTAACGGATTTTGGACTTCTCAAGGTAGTTCCGGAGGAGATTCTGCCTTATATGTCACTCTCGAGCTATCAGCCCGGAGAATGGGTCTGCTCGCAGGGAGAAGCAGCCGATACGCTTTATTTTCTGGTCCACGGAAAAATCAAAATTTACACCACCTCATCCGAGGGAAAGACACTGGTGCTCTCTTTTAAAACCCCGCTTGATCTGGTAGGAGACATTGAGTATATCCAGCGCTGCGAAACGCTCAATACGGTCGAAGCCGTGACGCCGGTTCAGATGCTTGCCGTCCAATACCGGTGGCTGGATCGGTTTGGGGACCAGAATGCCGCATTTTTGAGATTCATGCTGGATATCATTACGAAAAAGTTCTTTATGAAGTCAAGCTCGCTCAGCTTCAATTTGCTGTATCCAGCGGAGGTCCGGTTAGCCAGCTATCTGTTATCCGTTGTTGATGATGGCACGGAAGAAGCGGTGAACAGCCGGATCAAGCTGGAGATTCTAAAGGATGCGGCAGGCATGATTGGCGTCAGCTACCGGCACATGAACCGGATATTGTCGCAATGGACGGAAGCGGGGCTTGTCGAACGCGAGCTGGACGGTATTACACTGCGGAACCGGGAGGAGCTGAAGGAGCTGTCCAAATATGGAAGCTATGAATCTTGAGGATAGAGAGGCAGGAAAAGCAAAATGCTAATGGGACTGTTATTCTCGATTGCAGCGGGTGCGCTGGTCGGGCTGCAAAATATATTCAACAGCAAGGTGAATGAGAATACCGGGTCATGGATGACTACGACGCTGGTGCTTGGATTGGGATTTGCGGCATCCTTGCTGCTGGGCGTTGTGTTCGAAGGCGGAGATATGTTCCGTCTGGATTTGAGCTCTATGCAGACTTGGTATTGGTTCAGCGGAATTATCGGGGTAGGGGTGGTCACTTGTGTGGTGCAGGGTGTCAGACGTCTCGGACCGACCTTCGCGATCTCTATTGTGCTGATTACCCAACTGGTAACGGCGATGATCTGGGACACGATGGGCTGGCTTGGCCTTGAAAAGGTTCCATTCTCCTGGAATAAGCTGGCCGGAGTGTTGATTCTGATCGGCGGAATTTTGGTGTTCAAGCTGGGCGGCAGAAATGCGAAGACGGCAGAAAAGGTTCAGGTTCATGACCCTATCTAATCGGTTGATGAACATTTGTTGAACAAGCTGTAATCCCTCTTATTGTTCTGATATGGTAAAGATAATATTCGGGAAATGAGGTGACTTAAGCTTGAGCATTAAGGAACAAGTTCTGGCTGCAATGAAGGAAGCCGGCAAGCCGGTCAGCGCAGGAGAGGTTGAGAAGCTGAGCGGGCTTGACCGCAAGGAGATTGACAAGGCGTTCAAGGAATTGAAGGCGGAAGCAGCGATTACTTCACCGGTTCGTTGTAAATGGGAGCCGGCAAGCTAAGCACTGCGCATGATTAATGCAAAGAGAGGATAAGCCTCCACTCAGGCCAATAGGACCTGGAGCGGAGGCTTATTTTTGGTTTTGGCGCAGGAAGAAGACATCCGCCGTCCTTTGTGAATGCTCCGCCAGATGATATAATATTTTTATTGACGGCCCTGACTTATAGAATGCGAAAGTGTCAGATGCATACTCCTGCCGCGAATGGGGGGGAGGTTAAGGGCAACGTACATATCTTCCGCAGAGAGGACGAAAACGATGTTTGAATTGCTCATCATCCTTGTACTCATTCTAATTAATGCTTTTTTCGCAGCATCCGAAATTGCATTAATCTCCCTGAACGATAACAAAATTAGAAACATGGCGCTGCAAGGACACCGTAAGGCCAAGCTGCTGGTCAGCTTGCTGGGAGAACCAAGCCGTTTTCTGGCAACGATTCAGATCGGGATTACGCTGGCAGGCTTTTTTGCCAGTGCCTTTGCCGGCGAGAGCTTTGCCGGAGACCTGGCGGCATTACTGATTAAGTGGGGCGTTCCTTTGTCCCCGTCGCTGTTAAGCACCTTGTCTCTCATCGTGATTACGTTGGTACTGTCTTACTTCCAGCTGGTGCTTGGGGAGCTCGTGCCTAAGCGGATTGCCATGAAGCGGGCCGAGGGCATGGCCATGCTGGCAGCAGATGTGCTGTCGGTGTTGTCGAAGATAACAGCTCCTTTTGTCAAGCTGCTTACGGTATCAACAAACCTGCTCGTTAAGGCCTTCGGGCTGGATCCCAATTCCGATGATGAAGAGGTGTCAGAGGAAGAAATCCGCATGATGCTGGATACAGGGACAGAGCTCGGCACGATTCAAGCCAGCGAGAAGCTGATGATCAACAATATTTTTGATTTCGATAACCGGACGGTCTCGGATATTATGACTCATCGTCTCAATGTGGTAGCGATCCCGGTCAATCTGGATATGGTCTCGGTCGCCAAGCTGGCGGACGAGGAACAGTACACGCGTTTCCCGGTGTATGAAGATACTATCGACAATATCATCGGCATCTTCCACAGCAAGGATTTGCTGGGTTATTTCCGGAAGCCGGACACAGAGACTTGGGATCTGAGAGATCATGTGAACAAGGCCTATTTCGTGCCGGATTCGAAAAATGCCAGGGATTTATTTGAAGAGCTCCAACAGAACCGCGTACACATGGCTATTGCCGTGGATGAATACGGAGGTACGGCGGGGATTGTTACGATGGAGGATTTGCTTGAGGAGATCGTAGGCAATATCTTTGACGAGCATGACGAGGATGAACAGGAATATGAAATGACCCCGGAAGGCGGTTATCTGTTCAAAGGCACGATGGCTTTGCACGATGCGCGGGAAGTGCTGGGGATTGCGCTGCCGGATGATGAATATGAGACCCTTAGCGGGTTTATGATCGGAATGCTTCACCGGATTCCTACGATTCAGGAGAAGCCGGTTTTTGAATATAACGGGTATGTGTTTGCTGTAAAAGAGGTCGGCCATCACCGGATTCATAGGCTATTGGTGACGAAAAAATCCGATCTTCCTGAGGAGCTTGATACCATACTGGAGTAATAACTTAGAGAAAAAATAAGTTAGGGAGCAAGGAGACGATATGATGTACGAGATCAAGAGGGACGACCTGTCTGGAAGTGAAATAGCAGCATTGATCGGAGAGCATTTGCATAGCATGTATCTTCATTCGCCGCCTGAAAGCGTGCATGCCCTCGATCTAGACAAATTAAAGGGCCCGGGAATTACGTTCTGGAGCGCGTGGAACGGTGAAGAATTGGCAGGTTGCGGGGCGCTGAAGGAGCTGGATGCCTTACATGCGGAGATCAAATCGATGAAGACCTCCTCGGCCTATTTGCGAAAAGGGGTGGCTCGAAGCCTGCTGCAATACCTGATTGATGAGGCGCGCAAGCGGGGTTATCACAAGCTCAGTCTTGAGACAGGCTCGATGGCAGCCTTTAACCCGGCCCGCAGACTGTATGAGGCTTTCGGTTTTCAGTACTGTGAACCTTTCTCGGATTATTCCGAGGATCCTAATAGCGTATTTATGACCTTGGATTTATAATACTGACAAGCTCCCGGATCGATCTGCGGGGGCTTGTTTTTTTTGGGTCTCATCATGTTACCGGAATGTCGAATTGTTGCTATCGTAGCCGAGACGGCTTTAAGGAAACGGGTGTTCGGGTTATACTTGCAATAGGAGGCGATAATCAGTGGAACAGAAGCTCTTTGATTTGATCTATGCTTCGGTGCTCGCCAAGGAACATACCTATGACGGAATCTATTATACTTGTGTCCGGACGACCCGCATCTTCTGTCGTCCATCCTGTCGGGCCAGAACGCCTTATCCGCAAAATGTGCGGTTTGTGAACTCTCCAGAGGAAGCAATAAAGCTGGGATTTCGCCCCTGCAAACGCTGCAAGCCGGAGGAAGCGGGGGAACTTGGACCTGACGAGATGATGGCTGCCAGGGTAGATCACTTGATTGAACAGGATCTGTCCAGACCGGTGACATTAAATATACTGGCTGGTCAGTTAGCGGTCAGTCCATTTCATTTGCAAAAAGTATATAAACGGGTGAAGGGCTATTCTCCTGCTGAATATTTGCAAGGGGTTCGTATGAAGGAAGCAAAGAAGCTGCTGGCGCAGGATGAACCGACCGTGGGCATGATCTCCAGAGTAGTCGGATTCAGAAGCCCGTCACATTTTACAGTATGGTTCAAACGGGAAGCGGGATGCTCGCCGCGAGATTATAGAGCACTTTACAGTAAAGGGGATAGAATCTAATGAATGACTCAAGGGTCTATTGGAGCAGGGAGGCGTTCGGTCGGGAAGGTCTGGTATGGACAATACTGGCTACCGAGCAGGGGGTCTGCCGGCTGATGTATCCGCAGGATACGTTGGAGGGTGCGGCCGCATGGCTTGAGCGGTTCAGGCCGGGAACGACTTTGGAGGAGAACGATGAATGGATTGACGGCATGGGGGTTGTCGAGAAGCTTAAAGGCTACTTTTTGGGAGAGCAAGTTGATTTTTCAGGGGTTCCGCTAGATTTGTTCGGCACACCGTTTCAAAAGGAGGTTTGGTCGGCCCTTCTGATGATCCCTTATGGTGAGGTGCAGACTTATCGTGACATTGCTGCTGCGATTGGACGTCCTAAGGCGGTACGGGCTGTTGGAACGGCTAACGGGGCCAATCCGGTTCCAGTTATTGTTCCCTGTCATCGGGTGATCGGGTCTAATCAGACACTGGTCGGGTACCGGGGAGGCTTGAAAATCAAAGACATGCTGCTCAGGCTGGAAGGAGTGAAGCCGGTTGAAATGTCCGGACATGCCCGGTTTCAGTTTTAAATTGCCTGCTCCCGTACCCTTTTCCTTTCGTTTATGTCTGGATTATCTGTCAGGCTCAAACAGTGAATGTCTGTATGCGGTGCATGAGGATCGCATTCGCAGGCTGGTATCTCTGGCTGGGAGAGACGTGCTGCTCGAAGTAAGCAGTAAGGATGATCTTGAGCTTGTGGTTACGGCGCTTTACGGCGGACCATTGAATGAGGCCGAGCAATTGGAAGCAGCGGCTTACGTAACCACCTGGTTTGACTTAAACCGGGATCTGGATCCGTTCTATAGACTGGCATCGAGTGATGCGAGGCTGGCTGGCGTAGTTCGGAATTTGAATGGACTTCGACTTATGGG
The DNA here is from genome assembly GCF_018333295.1 of Paenibacillus apis. Classification (NCBI taxonomy): domain Bacteria; kingdom Bacillati; phylum Bacillota; class Bacilli; order Caryophanales; family Paenibacillaceae; genus Paenibacillus; species Paenibacillus apis. Next base: position 3,521 of record NZ_BORS01000020.1, on the reverse strand, counting down.
CATACCCGATCTGTTTGAAGCGCTTTGCTGGGCGATTCTCGGACAACAGGTGAATCTGGCCTTTGCCTATACCTTAAAGGAGCGATTGACATCCGCTTACGGCGATTCCGTGCAATGGGAAGGGAACGTATATCGGCGCTTTCCTACCCCGGAGCAAATGCTGGCGGTGAGCGCTGACGAGCTCGGGGCCCTGAAGCTGAGCCGAATGAAAAGTGCGACGATTCTGGAAGTGGCTGGATTGATGGCAGCGGGCAAGCTGTCCCGGGAGGGGCTGCTGGCTATGGATAGCTTTGATGCCATGGAGGAGCGGCTGGTCTCGATCCGGGGCATCGGTCCCTGGACGGCCCATTATGTCAGGATGCGCTGCTTGGGCGATCCTACAGCTTTTCCCATCGGAGATGTCGGTCTTCATAATGCCGTCAAGAACCTTCTAAGCATGGAGAAGAAGCCGTCACTTGACATGCTGCGGGAAATGTTCAACAGCTGGCAAGGCTGGGAAGCTTATGCGACTTTTTACTTATGGCGGACGTTGTATTAAATTTGGGGTTTATCTTGCGGCGATTATTTGATAATATAGCTACAATATCAAATGCGATGACGAGAGAAGTAAATGACGGCGATCCTTTGCAGAGAGCTCCCGGTTGCTGAAAGGGAGTAAGGAAGCGTTCATTGAAGAAAGACTCCGAGCAGCGCGCCGGAACCTTGATCTACTGGAGATGGCACGACAGGAGCTCCTGTTACAGAGCTAGAGTATACGCGCCTGCCCAAGGCAGCGCCGTACTTGAAGAGGCTGGTGCGGCGACGTATTAGTAAATGTAGGGTGGTACCACGAGAAGCAATCTCGTCCCTAGGACTACGTAGTCTTGGGGGTGGGATTTTTTTGTTACATTAAGAGGCTGTACTGACATACGTTATTATTGCGAGTTCAAAAAGTCGGCTTTTCAGCGTGATTGAAAGATGGCTTATTGAACAACCTCGATTATTAATTCATCTCACATAAATATAAAGAGAAGGGATCTGAATATACGATGGCACAAAAATTACGAGCAGGTATTGTTGGCGGAACAGGAATGGTGGGCCAGCGCTTTGTTCAATTGCTGGAGAACCATCCGTGGTTCGAGGTAACGGGGATCGCAGCCAGCGCCAATTCCGCAGGGAAGACCTATGAAGAAGCGGTTCAGGGAAGATGGAAGCTGGAGGGAGACATTCCGGAGGGCGTGAAGAAGATTGTCGTTCAGGATGCTTCCGAGGTGGAAAAGGTCGCGAAGGACGTTGACTTCATTTTCTGCGCCGTAGACATGAAGAAGAATGAGATTCAAGCGCTGGAGGAGGCATATGCCAAGACCGGCACGCCGGTTATCTCCAATAACTCCGCTCATCGCTGGACACCGGACGTACCGATGGTGATTCCGGAGGTCAACCCGGGACATATCGAAGTTATCGCGGCGCAAAGAAAACGTCTCGGCACGGAGAGAGGCTTTATTGCGGTTAAACCGAACTGCTCGATCCAGAGCTATGTCCCGGCACTTCATGCTCTGCTGGATTTCAAGCCGCGGCAAGTGGTGGCCTCGACCTATCAAGCCATTTCCGGAGCAGGGAAGAATTTTACGGATTGGCCTGAAATGCTGGACAACGTGATCCCTTACATCGGCGGCGAGGAAGAGAAGAGTGAGCAGGAGCCGCTGCGGATCTGGGGATCGGTGGAGAACGGCCAGATTATCAAGACGGAATCCCCGCTCATTACGACTCAATGTATCCGGGTCCCTGTAACGGACGGGCACTTGGCAACGGTCTTTGTTTCTTTTGACAATAAGCCATCGAAGGAAGAGATTCTTGCACGCTGGAAGCAATTTTCCGGTCGTCCGCAGGAGCTGGGGCTGCCGAGCGCGCCGAAGCAGTTCATCACTTATTTTGAAGAGGATAATCGTCCGCAGACGAAGCTGGACCGGGATATCGAAGGCGGAATGGGAGTTTCGGTCGGACGTCTGCGTGAGGATTCGCTCTATGACTTCAAGTTTGTAGGATTGTCACACAACACGCTGCGCGGCGCAGCCGGCGGAGCCGTGCTGATCGCGGAGTTGCTCAAAGCTGAGGGCTATATCCAATCCAAGTAATATTTGCAGGCAAGATGCGAGACGCCCTTCGGGGCGTCTTGGATAATATGGAGGTAAACGATGAGAAACAGATATTTAGTCTGGCTGTTATTGATCGCTTCGATAAGTCTGCTGCTATCAGGCTGTACGGGCGGGAAGCAGGGCAAGGAGAGGGCTGCCCAATCCGCGGAAGAGATCAAGCAAATGGTGAATGATTTCAGTACGGACAAGCTGTCTGCCGAAGGTGCATCCATCACTTCCCATCAGTTGATTGTAACGAGTTTGGATCAGTCAAAGACTACTTATGAATTGCCTAAGGACGAGTTCTTTGTCTCCATCGCCCCTTACATCAACGAGACGCATCCCTGCGCGATTCATAGCCTGACCGGCTGTCAAGGAGAAATGAGCAGCGAGTCCTTTGAAGTCAAAGTAACGGATCAGGACGGGAATGTCATCATTGATGATACGCTGCAGGCTCATAATAATGGATTTATTGATATTTGGCTGCCGCGCGATCGTAAGTATGAGGTGGAGATCGGGCACGGCGATAAATCCGGCAAGGAAGAAATCTCAACCTTTGAAGGGGACAATACCTGTATTTCGACTATGCAGCTTTCGTAAGCTGCATGCCGTCATTCCGATGAAGATCGAATGGCGGTTTTTTGTTGCTATAATTGTATTGCAAATTGCTGCATAGGTTTTAATTATGGTAGAGTTGTGACCAAGGATTAGAGGGGAGATACGCATATGAGCATAAAAGAAGTGATTCAACGACGCCGTACAATCAAATCCTTCAAGAAGGAAACCATCAATAGGGATGACGTAATGAGTTGGCTGGAAGCAGCCAGCTATGCACCAAATCACCGAATGAACGAGCCGTGGGAGATTTTATTCCTCGGGCCGGAGACCCGGGCCAAGCTGAATCATAAAACAGATCTGGGCGGAGCCCCGATTGCGCTTGCGGTGCTCTCGAAGCCTGCCTCCAAGCAGCTGGAGCGAGACGAGAATGTAATGGCGGTGTCGTGCTTCATCCAGAATTTCATGCTGCTGGCCGAAGAGGCGGGAGCGGGTGTGTTCTGGAGCTCGATCGGCGCTCAGCCGCAAAACCGTGAGCTGCTTGGCGCAGTTGACGGAGCGGAGGTCATCGGCGTGCTGGGAGTCGGTTATCCAGCTGAGATTCCGGCGTTGAAGCCAAGAACGCCCATTGCAGACAAAGTAACTGAGATGCCGTAAAACTAAGTTCGATATTGGAAAAGAAGAGAAAGCGGGAAAATGGGCAGCCATTCTTCCGCTTTCTTTTCTTTTGTCAAAAGAAAACCATACGCTATGCGTATGGTTCAGGAGAGCTTCCAGCGATGTACCAAAAAAATTCCTCCCGATGTTACAATAAATTTGGTTCGCCAACCGAATTTATCGAACAACAGGAGG
>NZ_BORS01000019.1:0-89299 GCF_018333295.1 Paenibacillus apis | reverse complement strand
TCCTGTTGTTCGATAAATTCGGTTGGCGAACCAAATTTATTGTAACATCGGGAGGAATTTTTTTGGTACATCGCTGGAAGCTCTCCTGAACCATACGCATAGCGTATGGTTTTCTTTTGACAAAAAAGACAGGAAGCTGAAGTACAGCTCCCTGCCAAAACAATTAAGTACTATATAAGTTGAACTAAAGATTGTACACTGGAGGCAACGTGTGAAGTGTGCTTACGATCGCTGTTGTTCGCGGATTTCTTTAATTGAACTAAGATATTATACGGTAGAAATCCACTCACAAAGGCGAACGCTTACGAGCATATGCTCCCGAAGTAGCTTCCTTTCAGAAAGCTTTTACTTCAGCACACTTCACACTTATGCCCTTTCTGTGCATTTTTTTAGTTCAACTTATATAGTTGATCAGCCTCTCTTAAATACCGTAGATCGCTTTGAATTTTTCCTCCAGATAAGCTGCGAGATAATCCGGATTCAGCGGCTCGCCCGTAATGTTCATGATAATCTCGGCAGGCTTGAGACTCTTGCCGTGTTTATAAATGTTCTCGGTCAGCCATTCCTTGATCGGCGTAAAGTTGCCATCTTCCACAAAGCCGTCAAATTGCGGAAGCTCCTTGCGGAGTGTATTTGTAATCTGTGCCGCATACATATTCCCAAGCGCATAGGATGGGAAGTATCCGAAGCTTCCTCCTGACCAATGCACATCCTGCAATACCCCCAGGCCGTCATTTGGCGGTGTTAGTCCCAGATAGGCCTTGTATTTCTCATTCCACACCTTTGGCAGCTCGCTGATAGGCAAGCCTTCGTTGAAGATCATCTTCTCAATCTCATAGCGAATAATAATGTGCAGATTGTATGTCAGCTCGTCCGCTTCCGTCCGGATCAGGGAGTTCTCGACCCGGTTAGCTGCGCGGTAGAACTGTTCTGCGGTCACGTCCTTCAGCTGCTCCGGGAAGTGCTGTTGAAGCTCTCCGTAATATCTTGTCCAGAATGCCTGGCTGCGGCCGATGATATTCTCCCAGAAACGGGACTGGGATTCATGAATGCCCATCGAGGTTCCCTGGCTCAGCGGCGTGCCTGCCAGCTCAGGAGAGACATTTTGCTCATACAAGGCATGACCGCCTTCATGAAGCGTACTGAACATCGAGCTGGTAGGATCATCCTGCAAGTAATGCGTAGTGATCCGAACATCACCCTGGTTCAGAGTAATTTCGAAGGGATGTACCGTTTCATCCAGACGCCCTGCCTCAAAGTCATAGCCAATTTGCTCGAGCAGGAAAAGCCCTATCTTTTCTTGCTGTCCTTTATCATACAGCTGATTCAAGAACGGAGCCTCCGGCTTGTTCGGTGAAGAGGTGATTGCATCCACAAGGGGGACGATTCTGTCACGGAACTGCCCGAATACCTGGTCCAGCTTTTCTACAGTCAAATCGGGCTCGTACATATCCAGGAGCGTATCATAACGGGTATCCTTCGGGCCCCAATAGTCAATAAACTCCTGCGTCAGCTCCACAATTCGGGTCAAGTAGGGTTCAAAGCCTGCGAAATCATTGTTTTCCTTGAAATCAGCCCATAGGGTCTCCGCATGCGCAGTAAGCTCAACATACTCCTGATACTTCTCCGGAGGAATTTTAACGCTGCGGTCGTATTCTTCTTGAACCAATTCCACCAGTCTGCGGCCTGTCGCATCCAGCTCGCCAAGCACAGTGTCATGATTAAGGTAGCTCAAGTATTGTCCCATTTCAGGCGAGGTTTGAAGCTTGAATGCTTCAGTCGAGAGAAGTCCGATCGTCTCAGATCGTGCTTCGGCTCCCTTTCTCGGCGCACCTGTACGCAAATCCCAGTGCATCAGGCTAACAGCCTCTTGGTAGCTGCTGATTTTACGCAAGAGATCCAGAAATAATTTCCATTGTTCTGCCGTTTCCTGCTTCATGAATACTACCACCTCGGTTTCATGATTTTTCTATTCTTCTTGATGATACTTTTTACAAACCGTATAATCAAATTTTAAGAACACTTATTTGCTTACCCAATTGCCAAAGGTCGCTAACAAAGGACACAAAAAAAAGGAGGAGATTCATTTGAGCCAGCTGCACTCAATACTTGATCACAACCAGGAGTTTGTAGCCAATAAGGAGTACGAGTCGTACATTACCGACAAGTTTCCGGAGAAGAAGATGGTCATCGTTACTTGCATGGATACACGGCTGGTGGAACTTCTTCCACGAGCAATGAATTTACGTAATGGAGATGCGAAGATTATCAAGAACGCAGGCGCGGTTATTTCCCAACCCTTCGGTAGTGTTATGCGCAGTCTTCTCGTAGCGATCTATGAACTGAAGGCCGCAGAGGTATTCATCGTTGGTCATACGGGTTGCGGGATGGCCGCGCTAAATGCTGACCGGGTCATTCATTCCATGCAGGATCAAGGCATTTCCGATGAGGTGCTTAACACACTGGAGAACTCGGGCATTAAACTGCACAAATGGCTGCGGGGCTTTGAGAATGAGAAGGAAGGCGTGATTCAAACGGTGAACATCGTGAAGAAGCATCCGCTGCTCCCCCCGAACATTCCTGTGCATGGCCTGCTGATTGATTCAACAACAGGTGCACTTGAACTGATCATCGATGGAAACAATGCATAAGAAAGCGAAGGTGAACCTCAGCTATGAACTTCAATGAATTGCCGGATCGTCGTGGAACCTTATCATATAAATGGGATCAACGGGAGAAGTTATTTGGCGGCGAAGATGTCTTGCCGCTTTGGGTAGCCGATATGGACTTCAAATGCTCCCCCGCGATTGTAGAGGCCGTCGTAGCGAGGGCGTCCCAGGGCATCTACGGCTACACGATCAAGAGCAAGGAATATGTGGACGCGATCACAGGATGGTTCCGAGACAGACACCATTGGACGATGGATTCTTCCTGGCTGACGGACTCTCCAGGCGTTGTCCCTTCCTTAAGCATAGCCGTTCGTACTCTTACCTCTCCAGGCGACCAGGTGATTGTAATGTCCCCGGTTTATAATCCTTTTTATGATGTGATCGTGAAAAATGAACGAACCATCGCGGATAGTCCCTTGATCCTCAAGGATGGGCGCTATGAAATGGATTTTGTCGCTTTGGAGAAGCACATGCGTGACGGCGCAAAGCTGGTTCTGCTCTGCAGTCCTCATAATCCCGGAGGACGCGTGTGGACGAAGGAGGAATTGCTTCAGCTTGGAGACCTGTGCATCAAATACGATGTGCAAGTCGTTGCAGACGAAATTCACTGCGATCTCGTCTTTGACGGCAACACGCACTATCCCTTTGCTTCCTTGTCATCCGCCTTGGCCGAACGGACCGTCACCTGCCTTGCCCCATCGAAGACGTTTAATATTCCCGGATTGCAGACCTCGTTCGTCGCTATTTCCAATCCTGATCTGAAGCGTCTTTTTGATGGAGAGGTGTCCGCTCTGTCTATCGGCTCGGTCAATTTCTTCGGACCTACCGCGACCATCGCCGCTTATACCCAAGGTGAGCCCTGGTTGGAAGCAGTGCTCACCTATGTCAAGGATAATCATGATTATGCGATTCAATATTTAGGCGAGCATTTGCCCGGCCTGACTCCGGTTCCTTCAGAGGGAACCTATCTCCTCTGGGTGGACTGTCGTTCCTTAGGACTTGCCCCCGCCGCATTAAAGCGGTTAATGTACCGGGATGCTAAAATTGCCTTCAACGAGGGTTCGATTTATGGCAAGACTGGCGTGGGCTTCCTCCGCATTAATCTGGCTTGTCCCAGAGATGTGTTGGCCGAAGCGCTCACGCGCTTTACGCAAGCTATCGAGCGTATCGGTTCTTAAAATGAACTGAATTCCCTATGCATCGAATGTCTTCCTTCCTCATACATCAATGGTATAGAGGAAGGAGGGATGTCGGTGAATTACGGTCCTTCGCTGGAACAGCGGGCCCTATTCTTCGCCGCAATTTGCGGACAGACTTATGTCCAATTCAACAATCCGGACGGCGTCTTCGTCGTTCCGTTTTCCTATCAATTCCACGGTACAATTTTCGCAAAATCTATATCCGGAACCAAGGAACGGTTTGGCTTCATCTTGGAGTCGTCCGAGGAGATCATTATCGCCTTTCGCGGCACAAGCTCGGCCCAAGACTGGATTTCCGATTTTATCGCCTCTCAAAAGCGTTATCCTTACCTGAAAGGCCCCCTGTACACACACAAAGGCTTCACTGACATTTACGCTTCATCCAGAAACAAATTAATTGCCTCGATTCGTAAGCTGCCTACCTCTAAGAAACTGTATATTACAGGTCATAGTCTTGGCGGGGCCTTGGCGACCTTATGCGCCTTGGATCTAGCCGCTAATACCTCTTTCACTTCTATCCAGCTATTTACCTTCGGTTCTCCCAGAGTTGGAGATCCAGCCTTCAGCAAAGCCTGTGCCCAATATTTATCTGACAGTTATCGCATTGCCAATCTGTTTGATATTGTGCCGCTTGCCCCTCCCAACGTTTACAAACCGCCCAGGCAGGAAGAGGTCTACTACTTCAATCATGTAAAATCTCGCTGGATGCTGGAATTCCAGAACGGCTCGGTCAGCCTGAATCATGTGATCAGCAGCTATTATCAAGAGCTTGCCAGGCAAAATCCTGAGTATGCTGCTTATTTAAGCCGCCAGAACCCAGGTTTTTGCCCCCAATAAGAAAAAGCATAAATACCCGTTGCTGCTGTACAGCGCCGGGTATTTATGCTTTATTATCCTCGTTATTCAATTGTCTTCTGTCCTCCAACCGTCAACCAATCCATATCCAAGACATGGTGTTCATTGATTTGACATCCGAATTTTCTCGCACTCCTCGTCGGGCGGTACCTCCATGTCCTGCATACAGGGGGTGAGTTCCCGCGTACACGATAGTCACAAGCCGCGCTGTCACGGACGCGTCTTCTCGGGTGAGGCTATCGCCTGTAGTACGCTTCGCTTACCTTTTCCATCGGAATCGCGCTCCTTCTTAGCAAGCTAATTCTTGCATGGAATGGAAAACTCCTACTGCGCATCATCATCGGAACCGCTTGTGAGCAGGTACTTCTGATGATGTCTTTATTCTACCTGCAAACACTTAAAATTTAAAGTTCTGTAAGCGCTCTTAAGCGCGTGTTCTACACTCTCCTCGGACGTGAACGAAGCTCAGTAAGATATTCCATACTTTTCCTCTCTATTTCTAACTTTTTCGAGTATTTTCAAATAGGCAAGCAAGGGCTTTTCCGCTTGGAAAAGCCCTTGCTCCATTTAGATAGAGGTGCTCTGAAGCGGTTTTCCCATCTCCAAAAGCTGTTTGTTCCGGGACAAAAGCAGAGACATGACGACCATCAACGCCCCTGTTCCAATAAGCAGCCATTCAATCGCAATGACATCCGCAATCGGACCGAATATCAGCATACCGATAGGCATCATCGACGTTGAGATCATGCTGAATATCCCAAAGATTCGGCCAAGATAGCTCTCATCAACCCTCTCCTGTATCATCACGGTTGTCGGCGTATTGAAGAGCGGTACGGCAATCCCGAAAGCGCCCATAAACGCCAGATAGAGCCAAAAGAACGGCGCTATACCGAGGGCAAACGTGCAGACGGCCATGATCAAACTGGCGAAAGCCATCGTATGGACTTTATTGCGGAATCCGCCCCAGGAAGCGATGATAGCACCACCGGCCATCATGCCGATTGAGAAGGCGATCTCAATCGCCGTCAGCCGCCATACATCGTCTCCAAATGTCCGGGTGACCTGAAGCGGAGTCAGAAACGATGCCGGAGCCATCAGCACGAAAAATACGGCAAAGAACAGGAAGAAGGATTTCAAATAGGGATGCTGTTGAATATAGGTCAACCCTTGTTTGAAATCGGCAAGATAGCTCGTTGTTTGCTCGGCAGCCGCCTTTACGTGTACCGGAATTTTAAAGAACAAAAGCAAGGTCAGAATAGCAATCGCTGCTGTAATCACATCAATGAAGAAGATCGCTTCGAGTGTAGCCATGGTAAGTAATGCTGCGCTGGCCATAGGAGCCACAAACATCATTACCGCTTGCAAGGTCCCGTTTATGCCGTTAACTTGTGTGAGCTTGTCGGAAGGCACGATCTGCGGCAGTATGGCTCCGACTGCAGGAGATTGGATTCCGGCGCCAACCGCCCGGATCGCTGCCATCACGAATAACAGCCAGATCTCCTTATATCCAAGCAGGAAAACAATCGCCAGAATGAATGTCGCAATGGCTATCATGCCATCTGCCATAATGATTAGCCTTTTTCGGTTATATCGGTCCGCCCATACGCCAGCAACTGGAGATAACAAAAAGGTTGGAATGAACCCGCATACAATGTATAAGGTCATCATCAGACCAGACTCGGTAGTGAGGGTGATGTACCACATGATCGCGTATTGCACAAGTGAAGATCCGAATAGCGAAATCGTTTGGCTGCTTAAAAACAGGATAATATTCCTTTTCCAATTCTCCATAAAAACCCCCAGTATTGTTTATTGAATATACTGTTTATATAGTACACTAATATTCAAGCTATGACAATCCAAACGAAGGAAATTAGAATAATACTAGTTTAGCCCAACTTAGCGGACTCAGCCATTCTCCTCAAACGGAGCTCGATGCCGTCCAGAATCAATTCGAGTCCAAAGTCGAATTCCTGATCCAGGTCCTCCATACCGTTGTCATCTGAGGAATTATCGCCGGACATCAGTAACGGATGCAAATTCGGGAATTGTTCCTCGCTTGCAAGCTCTTTGAGTATACGGCCATAATCCTCCCCTGTGAATTCGCCAAAGCTCTTTCCCGTCTGAAACGTCCTGGACATATCGACCAATAATTGTCCGCACGCTCTGGCGTAATTGCTCAAGAGCAGGATAATGCCTGTCTTGAAGTTCGGACCGATCTCGAAGCCGCTGAGTCCCTGAAGCGTCCAATCCACGATCCGCAGCGTATTCGGCGTAATCGGAACCCCCGAAATTGGAATATCGGTGATCCAAGGGTGGTTCCGAAAGACAGATATGGTGCTCCACACAAAATATTTCATGTTATCTCGCCAATCCGCCGAGTCTATGTGTTCCGGCAGTTTCAATTCATACACGGCCTCCTGCATGAGCAACAGAAGATCGTCCTTGCTGGGTATATAACGGTATAAGGACATAGCGGTGTGACCGAGCGAGGCTGCGACTCGGCTCATGGAAACCGCGGATAAACCATCTTCATCGGCGATGGCAATCGCACTGTCCACGATTTTCTGGATGCTTAGCTCCCGTTTTGGCCCGCGCTGCGGCTCTTTTACCAATCCCCAGGCAATAGCAACTCCTTGAGGCATCTTACTTAAGGCCGTGTTCAGCTGTTCATTGTCTTTCTTTGACATAGTTGAACGTCCCACTTCCCTCTCGATTTACTGTGTATTATCTAAACAGTATATCACAGCATAAAGCCTGCAGACCAAGTATCCGTCAGATACAGAGCTGCAGGCTGTTAATATGACGCTTTAATATTATGGGCCCTTTATTGTTTGACTTCGTTCGCTCCGGTCACTTTTCCATCAATCTTCGCAGAGTTTTTTACATCATCACTGGAGAAATACAGATTTCCATCAATGGTTGCCGTAGCATCCAGGTGAAAGCCTGCTGCTTCAACATAGACATCTCCCTTGACAGTCCCTCCCTGAATCAGAAGATTCTCACTCTTCACCGTTAACTTAGGCACACTCAGGGTATAGCTGTCTGTGATGTTATGGTCTGCATCCTGAGCATACAGGGCAATTTTACGATAAACATCTCCGTCTGCTGCCCCCTTGTCGTGGAAGGTCCCGGCCACGGTTACCTCCTGCTCGATCGCCAGATCATTCAGCGTCGCGATGATCCAGGTCCCTTGCTCGCTAACCGCATTTACGAATGCATCAGACTGGTTCACGATCGATGGGGTTGTCATGGCATCCGCATTTCCGTTTCCATTATTACCGGCATTCGTGTTGCCGTTATTTGTTGTTCCTGTATTTCCGGTATTTGTATTGCCGGTATTCCCGTTATTCGCATTATTTCCGCAGCCGGCCAATAAGGCAATTACCATTCCCCCAACCAATAAGCTCTTAGCAATCTTCACAGTTGTTTCCTCCTCGACAATGTTGAATTTTGTTTGCAGCCGAATATCTTTACGAAACTTTCCATCTGCTGCCGCGTTTAGAAAGATATCAGCACTCCGAATGGACATAGTCTTTCCTGCGTCCGGTTTGGATATTCCATTCGGATAATCATTACCCTTTCCAGGAAGGAAGAATCGATTCCATGAAAATTAACGCGCCAAAAGCTCGAAGATTCGGCGGAATTACGGTTACAATCTTGCTGTTCACTGCGATTCTGGTCTTCCTTGGCTATACTTACACTCATTATTACTCTGTGCGCGTATTCTATCTGGATCAGGCTAAGTATGCCCTTGATCATACTGAGAACGGCAAGTCTCTGTACACATCATCCTCGGGTCCTGAGGTTCTGGTTCAAGAAGCGGGAGACAACCGCGAGCTTTCAATCAACGGCAAGACCTTCTCGATTATTTACGAGAAGGCCTTGAGTGGATTTGCATATGAGGTTCGTTATCCGGAGGGTACGACGTATCGGGTAACCCGTCAAGGAGATATGTTCCTGGCTCTCAATGAACAAGGAGAATTTATTCCCGAGCTCATGTTTGAAGTAAACGGTACCAGAGTGCTTTCTCCGGGAGAAGAGCGATATTTCCCCTCTGCTCTGGTTACCGCAGCGTATCCCTATTTCCACGACTCGCAAGGAAGCTTCGGCATTTTGGTACTGTCCGTTGCTTTGTTTATGTTTGGCTGGTGTACTTTCCGATATGAAAAGTTCCAGCGCATCCTCTTCTGGGCTTCGCTCCGCTGGATTTGGTTCGAGCAGCCCGAGCCTAGCGACTTTTATTTCTTCACGTCCAAAATCAGCGGGATCGTCATCATGCTTGGTTCCATCGTGGTCGCCTTTCAATCTTTGTAGCTGCTCAGTTGAACTAATGATTATACACTAGAGGCCACGTATAAAGTGTACTTACGATCGCTGTTGTTCGCGGATTTCTTGGATTGAACTTAACCATGAAAATGAAGAACTCCGCTCTCAAAGGCGAACGCTTCGCTTCTAGAAGAACACTTTATACTCTTGCCTTTTTCGTGTAGCTTCTAAAGTTCAACTCTCCCTACCCAATACTTACCTTATCGGCAGAGGCGGAAGCGGCAACATCCCCGTACCAGAGCAGCTGCATTTCTTCATTCTGCTCAAGCAGATCATTCAGCGTCCCTTCCGCTTCAATCCGGCCATCCTTCATCACGATGATATGATCCGCTCTGGTAAGCGCCGCTCTCCGATGCGAAACTGCGATGCAGGTTACATCTTGTTCATGGAACAAGCCTTCCCACACCAACTGCTCGGTTTCCACGTCCAAAGCACTGGACAGATCGTCAAAAATATAGAGATCGGCGCTCGCCATCAACATTCTGGCCGTTGCAGCTCGCTGAATCTGTCCGCCGGACAGCATAACGCCCCTTGGTCCGACATAAGTCTCAAGCCCCTTCTCCAGATCCGTAACATCCTTCTCCATAACGGCAAGCCGCAAGGAACGATTCAATCTCCCCTCGCCTCCCCGGCTTCTGCCTTGCACAATGTTCTCTCTTAACGTATCACTGAACAAACGCGGAACCTGAGGAGTATATGCCGCTCTCGGCGGAATCATGAAGGAAGCAGGGTCGATTACCCGGCCGTTCCATAGGATCTGCCCCTCCTGCTTCGGCAAAAGTCCCAGCAGGGTGCGCACCAATGTCGACTTCCCTGATCCGATCCGTCCAGTAATGACCACAAATTGCCCCTTCTTCAAGCTGAGGCTGATATCCGCAATCCCATGCTCGCTGTCAGGATAACGATAGGTCAACTGCCGAACCTCCAGGGAGCGAAGCTGCTGCTTCGGATCGCCCTGAATCTCGGAAAGCTCCGGAGGCTCGGCGTTGAGGTAAGTCTCACGGAAATCCATGATCCGGTCCTCTTCCCCCGGTTGAAACAAGGTTCGCATCCGGTCATATGGAACTTTAAGGCGTTTATGTTGATAGACCATATATCCGAACAAGGAAATACCGTAACCGATGTTAACCAAATACGTGTTAAACAGGGCGAAATCCCCCACGGTGAAGGCGCCTGACCTCATCTCGGCCGCGCACATCAGCAGGATTAAACCGGTGGATATGCTGATAATGTTCTGGCTGATCGACTGCATCCACTGCTTGAACAAATTGTCTCTCAGCGCGGCTTGCCGCCGTTCTTCATTCAGCTTGGCAAATCTTTTATGCACGTGGTTCTCCGACTGTCCCAGCTTCAAGGCCTGCACTGCCCCAAAGCTCTCCGCAATGAAGCTCGTGATCCGGCCTGTCGCTTCCCGGTTCTTCTGCCCGTATTTACGAGCCCGATTCCCGGTTAAATTGTTCAGCAAAGTAACCACAACAAGCGGAAGCACGGCGACCAGTGTAATTTTCCAATTGATCGAAGCCATAATGGCAATGGACACCAGGGAAAATACAAGTCTTCCCCAGAAATCCACCCAGGACTCCACGTAATCGACAACCTCATTGACATCGTCCCGGAAGCGGCTCATAGCCTCGCCCGGTGAAGCCGGCAAGTTTCGCCCCGGCCAGCGCATGATTCCTGCCAGCATATTGGTACGCAAAATCGCCTGTATATGGTAGATATAAGTCACCCATTGATAGAAAGCGGTAAAGAAGGTGCCTACCCGGAACAATCTGGCAACCGCGATGCAAATCAGCGGCACAGCCAGCCACAGGTAATCGGCTTGTTGATCGGCTGCACGGTCAAAGAACCACTGCATGCCAATTCCGATAACGAGCGGAACCGTATGAAAGATGCACCACAATAATCCATTGATAAAAAAGAGAAACGGCGTAAATCGAAACAATCGCCGTATAAAACCCGATACCGTCATGCCAGCTCCTCCTCCCGTCCGGTCATCAGCAGTCTGGCATAATGAGAGCCCGGATCCTCTGCCAGCGCCGTCCGCTCTCCGAATTCCAACATGCGTCCGTTCCCGAGCACCATGATTTTATCGACCTGCTCCAGCGTTGCCAGCCGGTGAGCAATAATTACTCCTGTGGAGCGGCTCATCAGTTGGTCTACAGCTCCTTGCAGCAGCGATTCCGTTGCCGCATCTAATCTCGAGGACGGTTCGTCCAGGATAACTAGGCTGGGCTCTGTCAGAAATACCCGGGTCAAAGCAAACAGCTGCGCTTCACCAGCTGACAATGAAGATCCTCCCGAGCTTAAATGCGTATCTAGCCCTTCAGGCTGCGCGTCGATCCAATGGCGCAGTCCAAGCCGTTCTGTCGTCTCCAGAATTTCCGCATCCGTGATTTCCCCATTAAACAGGGTCAGATTATCGCGAAGGGAGCCGTCGAACAGCTGGACATCCTGCGTCACCATGCCAACCCTGCGGTACAGCGCAGGCAGCTTCATGCTCGTAATGTCAATTCCTCCGACCCGAATGACGCCGCTGTCGATATTATACAGGCGAAGCAGCACCCGGCTGAGACTGGATTTTCCGCTGCCGGTCCTGCCAATGATACCCAGCCGTTCTCCCGGCTTCACCCGGAAAGTAATGTTCTGGAGCACAGGCTTCTCTTCCGTGTAGCTGAAATTAACGTTATCAAATTCCAGCTCCAGAGCACCTTCAGGCAGCACATCTTCCTCCCCGCCCGCAATGTCGCTGTGCAGTGACAGCAGCTCCCGGGAACGCAGCATGCCTGATTTAGCCTTTTGAAATTCCTGAACCTGATCCCCCAACTGCTCAATCGGATCATTCAGCATCTGCGTGTACTGATAGATGAGAAACAAGGTGCCGAGGCTGATCTCCCCTGCAAAATAATACCGAACACCGAGCAGCAGCACTGCCGTCACCGCAAGCGCGAACAAGACCACGGTCGTGTTCCACGGAATCACCCGCATCATCCACGCTCGCCGGCCCTTCAGAAACACGGTGCGCATCAGCTTGAAATACCGGTTCATAACATAGCCCACGTTGCCGTTCCCTTGAACATCCTCGATGCCCGCAATGCGTTCTTCAATCAGTCCGAATAATGAAGCGCTCGCCTCGCGCTCCTGCTTGGAGGAATTAACCCCCCAATTGCGGATCACGACCATAAAGAGAATCGACAGCAGTGTAAATAGGGTCATGACCAATGCGATCGGAACATTGACCGTAAACATAAAGCCAAGGATTCCCGTTAAGAGCACAAAGCTCCCGATGACCTGCACAATGAACATCGCAAAGAAATTCGAGACACTCGTCACATCGCCATCGATCCGTTCGATCATCTCTCCCGGCGTTTTTTCATTGTGAAATTTCATGTCCAGCCGCAGGCAATGCAGAAGCAGATCGCCGCGAAGCCGATTTGTTGCCCGCCAGGAGACGTCATTGCCAAGGTAGCTGACCGCTACCACAATCAACTGATTGGAAAAGGCCACAACCAGAAACAGGCCGGCAAGAAAGAGCAGGCGTTCGAGCGTCCCGCCTTCCGCTGCAGTGTCAATAAATCGCTGGACCACTTGCGGATTGAACAGCTGCATACCGGTGGATGCAAGAAGCAGAACAAGCAGCAACAGCAGCCGCCACTTGACCGGACTTAAGTATTTCATCAGCCATGCCATTGATATTTTCTCTTTTTTGGGCACAGTGCCCACCCCCATCCGCAAACCAAAGATGCATTTGTAATAATTGAAAGGCTATAATTACCATTTTACATGAATATGGGCCGCAGCCAAGTGAAAGAACGATTATAATCTTTCCTTATGCCGCTTCAATTCGCATGCAATCGCTTTGACAGGCTTGCTCTCCAGCTGTCTGACAATTCCTCTACAGCCAGAATGGTACGAATGGCTTCCTGATTCTCCTTGTCAATGTACTTGATTCGGTTTGCGAAAGAGACGGTAACCCCCATCGG
The DNA here is from genome assembly GCF_018333295.1 of Paenibacillus apis. Lineage (NCBI taxonomy): Bacteria > Bacillati > Bacillota > Bacilli > Caryophanales > Paenibacillaceae > Paenibacillus > Paenibacillus apis. Next base: position 76,264 of record NZ_BORS01000019.1, on the reverse strand, counting down.
GTGCCGCTTTTCCAGGATCAATCTGTCCTCCCGCGAAACCTTCCCTTCCTTCAGCACACGAAAATAAAAACCGGTAAAGCCGGTCTCCTGCACCTTCAGCGGCATGTCCTGAGCTCCGTAACGTGCCGCCAGCTTGTAGCAAGGCTGCCGGGGCTGGCTTATCTGTACCACAGCTTCGCCAAGCAAATAAATGTCTCCGATGCACACTTCGGTCTCCAGAAGGCCCTTGGTCGTCAGGTTTTCTCCGAACGCACCCATTTCCAGCCTTGTTGTGAGCTCGCCTTCCCAATAAGGATAATGCTCGTACGGATATACGCATACCGCCTTGTCTCTGCCGCCGTGATTGACCAGATCCGCCTGCTCATCCCCGTCAAAATTGCAATGGGACAGGAAGATGGCATCCGTGACCGGAAGCTTCTTGATTGCCGACGCTACCTCTCTATTGTTGTACATAAGCGGGGCAGGCTTGCCCGTGTTTAACGATAGGATCTCAGCAGATTTCATCCCTGCCTTCAACCTCCTTGTCGACATTAAAGATTAAAAGAGCCCGAATAGCCTCTATAAACCTGTCTTCATACTCCTTCGACAGCCACTTCTTCGGAATCAGCACGTGCTTGGAAGCATTTCCTTGCAAATAGCTGTAGATAATCTGCGCTTCATCAATTTCGTCACGGGTAGGCCTTTCAGTAGAGGAGGTCGCCCGCTCATGAAGTCGGTTTTTGAGCAGGGATTGGATCTCAGCTTGAGTCCTAGGCGTCTCAAGCTCCTGAGCATGATAAACGCCGCTCCACAGCACCTTGTTTCTATGGATCAAAAACAGCTTGTACAATTCAGCATCCAGTGGCTCCAGACAAAGAATTGCATGATCCTCCTTCATAAATTCAATCACTTGATTCTTGCGCTGTAATGGAATAAGCAGGTTCAGGCGGTCCCTGAATTTCACAGCACCTTCAAAATCATATCTTTCTGCAGCTTCCTGCATCATTTGTTCCATAGCCCGTATTAATTGCTGATCTTCACCGCTAAAAAAGGCATGAATCCTGTCGATAATCCTTTCATACTCCTCCCGGGCTGCGTCATCCACGCACATCCCGATACATTTTCCAAGGGAGTAATTCAGACAGGGCTTGCCGGAGGGCGAAGTCTGATTGCAATCGATCCGGAAGCTGTCTAGAATCCCTTGGATCGCTTCCTCTATTCGATGAATGCTTGAAGTATAAGGTCCGAAGCTTATCCCCCCCTCCCATTCCTCCGGATGATGTGTGACTCGGATACGTCGCCGCTCTTCCCGGGGTTGAATCACGATATAGGTATAAGCAAGTGTATTTTTCATTTTTTTATTGTAGACAGGTTTATATTTATGAATGTAACTGCACTCTAGCAGAAGCGCTTCGAATTCCGTATCCGTCGGGTGAATCTCCAGATCCTTAATCTGGGAGACCATCCGTCTTACTTTGTTGGAATGGGCTTCCGAGAGATGAAAATAAGATTGAACCCGCTGTTTTAAATTTTTGGATTTCCCGACATAAATAATTCCTCCCGCTGCATCCTTCATAAAATAGACCCCCGGTACAGCAGGAAGCAGAGCCAGCTTGTCCTTTAACATTCCGGATTCCTCCTCTTCATCTCTTTGCAGACCACAGATAATACAAGGCCATATTTCAGTCTAACTAATCTCTTTTGATAAGGATAGATGCTTTTTACAGATTTTCAATACAAAAAAGATCCCGGCAGAGTGCGAAGGGTCTGCGCAGGACCTGGACATCAGGAACGGAAGCGCCATCAGCGAGCAAAATACATCGAATTCGCTGTATGGGGCAGGTTGGCCATATGATGTTGATTTACCGAAGCCAGATGTGTATTTGCAGGAAAGCAATCCAGCGGCGGGCCAAGAATCACCGATTGCTTCAGTGGAGCGACCGCTCTCTCGTATTCCTCCTCATTGATACAATAGGCCTGTTTAAAGACCTCTTTAGGCGTACAGCGCAGAAAGTCCGATGCGTATACAATGTCCGGTGTAGGCTCATCAAAAATCGCCAAGATATGGGCTTGCTCAGATTGAGTGATGATCCAGTGGAACCATCCTTTAGGAAGAATAGCTACCTGTCCCGGCTTCAGGCAATAGGTCATCAACCGTTGCTGAAAGGGATTAAAGACGGAAGTGATCACTTCTCCATGGATGACAAAGATCATTTCGCTCGCATTCGTATGCCAATGCGGATTCACCATTACGCCTTTTGTTAGATGAATATTGAAGAAACCGGTTCGGATCGCTGGCAGTTGTTCGCCGAACAATTGTGTAATGTAGTTATGCGGGTCCCGTTTATAATTCAAGACGATATTGGAATCACCGGCCAGTTGAAGATTATTCGATTGCATGAGGTAACCTGTCAAAGCTGTATTCCCCCTCCATAGGTATGTGTCTATCCAATGTATGTCTGATAGAGCCCATATGTTACAGAGAAGGATTCATCCTACATCATGATCTCTTCTACTACAATGTCGCGTTCTACTGATAAATCTACAAATCGTTCATTTACCTGCACCAGCGGACGGAAATAGTCGGTCGGATTATTCCATACGATTCGCGCCGTCTCTCCATTGCTGAGCTTTGCCTGCTTCCCGACGAAATGGGGGAGCAATTGTCGGGTCAGAGCCTGAACCGCCCGCTCGCTCAGTTCTCCAAAGCCCAGATCGTATACCTTCTTGAGCACCGTGAGCAGACCTGGCTTCCCGTTGATCCGATCCGCGGCCGTCAGGTCTACATATCTGTTTGCAACTGCCACGATTTTGGAATACGGATGGATATCATCGGCATTCAGCCCTTGCGGGTAGCCGGTTCCGTCCTCCCGCTCATGATGCTGCAGCGCTACCAGTGCCGGAGCGATATCCGGCATGGAGTCCCTGATAATTTCGTAGCCATAACGGGTATGCCGCTGCATCTCGTCTTTCTGGGCTAGGTTCATTTCCTCCGTTTGATTGCGAAGCTCCTGGCCTACCTTACTCTTGCCAATATCATGAAGACATCCGGCTTTGCCAATCTGGAAGCATTCCTCCCGGCTATAGCCGAGCCATGATGCCAGGTAATAGGACAAAAGACCCACCTGCAAGGAGTGGTTATAAATATTCACGTCTTCCTCACTGAACATAATCATCAGGGAGACCACATCCTTGCTGTGGTCAAACATTTCAACCATCGGCTTAAGACGCTCATCCACCATATTCTGGTTGATTTTGCCTGTTGTCAGCGCCTCCAAAAAGATGGCCTGAAATCCCTTTACCGTACGGTCATAATCTGCCTTGAGCCGCTGCATGAACTGCTCGCGGTTCAACCCTGTGAAGGAATCTTGTTCCTCCCGTTCAAAAATATCTGCGTACTCTATGCTATGGCGGATTAGGAGCGCAATTTCTTCCTTATGTATACTTGTGCCTGCAGGCAGGACATGCAGTCCCGCACGGTTGAAAATATCCGATCTAAGCCTGTCTCCATCGCGAAGGTCCATCACATGTGTCTTCATCCTATTTCCCTCCTTAATTCAACTAACTTAAATATCGTTCATTTGTCCTCTTTATTGAATAGTTCAAAAGTAGGCTCTTCAACGACAGAATAATTTTTCCATCTAAAGCCATTCTATATATTATTCTGTGCATCTAACTCATCAGAAAGGAGTCACAGCGATGCCATTCCGACGGAAAACGCCACTGCCTAAACAAAGAAAAGCCGCTAATTCCTCATCTTCTCCGCAGAGCCAAGACTATGGCACGGATTTGGAGTCCCGTCTGCATTGGCTCGAGAACGAATTTGAGAATTGCGCGGATATTATTATCCGCAGGTTTACAATTAGCACCGGCAATGATTGCGCCATTATATATATCCGCAACATGATCAATCAACTGACCGTACAAAATTCAATCATTCGAAGCTTGCAGCGGGAAGCCGCCGAGCTGGAAGAGTACAATATTTACGAATTCCTGTTTGATGCAAGAGGGCTAACCGCCTCCCAGAACGATGTAATCAGCGACTTGAAGCTGGGAATGGACGCCGTGCTTCGATCCGGAGTATTGCTATTGATTGATGGCGATGAGCGCATGCTCACATTTAATATCTCGGATTATCCAACCCGCTCCATCGAAGAAGCTCCTAATGAGTCGGTTATTCGGGGCCCCCGAGAATCATTTATTGAGGATTTGGAGAAAAATTTGACCTTCCTGCGAAGACGGATTAAGAGCAATCAATTAAAGATTGAGTTCAAAACTTTAGGCAGATTAACAAACACCTCGATTGCAATTGCCTATATTGAGGGGATCTGCAAGCCTGAATTGGTGAAAGAAATAAAGAGACGCATGGCTCATATAGATACGGACAGTATCGATGGAGCGACCAGCATTGAGGAAATCATCGAGGATAACCCCTACTCGCCCTTTCCTCAGCTGCAGTATACGGAACGGCCGGACGTGGTATCCGGATCCATACTCGAAGGTAGAGTTGCGATCTTGGTGGACGGGACGCCTATGGCTTTGCTTGCACCTGTAACCCTTCCCATGCTGTTGCAGTCTGCCGAGGACTATTATCAACGATATATCGCCGCGAACTGGATCCGCTGGATTCGATTCATTTTTGTTGTGGTGTCCCTGCTCCTGCCATCCCTTTATATCGCAGTCACTACATTTCATCCCGAGATGATCCCATCCAAGCTACTAATCACCATCGCAGCGGCTCGGGAAAATGTGCCTTTTCCGGCCTTAATGGAGGCCTTCATGATGGAAATAGCTTTCGAAGCGCTGCGCGAGGCCTCTGTTCGCATTCCGAAGTCAATCGGACAAGCGGTATCGATCATCGGTGCATTAATTATCGGAACAGCAGCTGTTGAAGCAGGAATCGTGTCTGCCGCGATGGTCATTATCGTTTCCTTGACAGGCATCGCGTCCTTCATCATTCCGCACTTTGACTTGGGGTTATCTTTCAGACTTCTGCGGTTTCCAATCATGCTGCTTGCCTCTGTATTGGGCATGTACGGCATTGCCTGCGGATTGATACTGGTCTTCGTCCATCTCGTCCATTTGAAATCGTTCGGAGTACCTTACATGTCACCGGTAGCTCCACTCATTACTAAGGATCTCAACGACACTCTGGTTCGTGCGCCTCGGTGGAAGATGGACAAACGACCGCTGCAATTAACACGCAATACTACTAAGCAAGCCAACCACGCACGAGCATGGACAAAGCAGAAAGGAGAATTGGAATGAGCTTTCTTAACAAACAGCGAAGGTTCCTGGCTATAGTCCTGCTTATTCTGCTTCTGTTTACAGGTGTCGGAGGATGCTGGTCCTCCATGGAACTGAATACCCGGGCTTTTGTTCAATCCGTGTTGATTGATCGGACTGAAGACGGTCAAATTCAACTCTATGTTGGCGTTCCCTTGCCAAATCGCATGGTACCTGGACAAGCGGGCGGAAGCGGCCCTCAAACAGCCGAGCCGTTCACCTTTGTAGGGAAAAAGGCCGAGAACATCTCTCAGGCGCTTCGCTTAATTCAAGTGGATATCTCCAGGAGCCTCTCATTTGGACAGACTAGAGTCATTGTTGTTGGCAGGAGAATGGCAGAGCACGGTATCGACGAGATCATCGAATTCGTCAATCGACAGCCCGCCTTCCGTTTAAGCGCTAATTTGTATGTCACAAGGAACAATGTTGACGAGGTCATGAAAATCCCTCTGGTGTTCGAACGATTTTTGTCCGATATCCTCAAGCGTTATGTGAGTACGCATGTTACTCTGGATACCACGGTCAAGGATTTTAAACTTGCCAAATATAAAGGCGGCGATATCCTCACCCCGCTGGTTGTCTTCGGCAAAGCATCCGAGATCAGTGCGGAGAATCCAAAGAAGAATATGTGGATGGGTTCCGGCGGCGCTGCAATTTTCAGCGGCGGAAAGATGTCTGACATCACCTTGAACCGGAAGGAACTTCAGGGAGCTCTCTGGATCAGCTCACAGATGAAATCATCCATTATTACAGTCTATTCTCCAACCGATGGCAAAGAGATCAGTTGTACAACGGAAGGGGTAAGCACCAGCATTAAGCCCATCATCAAGAATGGACAAATCTCCTTCAAAATCAAGAGTAAAGCCAAGGCCCATGTCCTGTCCTCGATGTCTGACATTGATTTTAAGGATCCTGAGGTCATTCTTCAGGTCGAGAAAATTCTCGATAAAGACACGGAAAGAAGATTACGGCTAGTCATCGATAAGACGCGTCAAGCCCGATCCGATTCCTTTCTTATGAGCCAGTATCTGGATTGGAGATATCCAAAAGCATGGAATTCCATTAAGCATCGATGGAAATCCTATTATGCGACCGAATTACCGATCGAAATCGATGTAAGTATCCGGTTAAATCGAACTGGCGGCGTTTATCGCTCTATTAAACAGGAAACCGAGAAAATACGGTAAAAAAAGGGGAGATACCATGATCGGAATATTGATTATATTCTTGATCACGATCGGGATCAATTGGCGGTTACAAAATAAAGATGATGGTGGAAACAAGGACAGAGTCATCGTTATGATCGTATCTGTCGGATTGTTTCTACTAGCAGAGCTATTCTTCTTCTATCAGGATCAATGGACCATTCCCATGCTGTTAAGAAAAGCTTCAAGCATGCTGTAATGCTAAATTTCCCGGGGCAAGTCAAGGATTGGAGGTCTGGATCATGAATACGAAGGTCACTAATATGTCCGTCTTTTCCCTGTTCAATTTATACAGCTTTACGACGATTATTGCGTTCATGCTTTGCCTTCTGGTCGACGGCAGTGCCTTTTCTACTCCGGCAGCAACGATAGCGGGAGCGATTCTGGGCTGTATGATCGCTTATCCGGCCTATAAAGTAGGTATGTCCAGACCTGGAGAGTTTTTGGGAAATTACGGTCATGAGCTGGTGGGAAAAATCCCGCATTACACCTTTATGATTTATTTTCTACTTGTCAACATCATTATTACGACCATTGATTTAAGACAACTCTCTGATTTTCTATTGGCTGAATACTTGAACGGAACGCCCGGTTGGGTGATTGTGATTATTTTTATGATCTGTGTGGCGTATGTGGTGTATTGCGGGATCGAGACGATTTTTACTGCCGCTCAAGGCATCTTTCTAATCAATGCGTTGTTCTTTTTGCTCATTCCATTCTTTGCATATCAGGAGCTTGAGATGGAAATGTTCAATGCTTTCGTAACCCATCTTCAACCAAAGCAATTCGGCTTTGGAATGATCAAGATCATCTTGACGTTCGGTCAATTAGGATTTCTGTTCCTGCTGTTCCCCTACTTGAAAAAACCGGAAAAGACATTCCGCACCTTTGTGTTTACCACATGCAGTGCGACGGTAGTCTTATTGGCCCACGTTATTTCCGTGCTTCTAACCTTTGGACCCGAGCTCACCGCAAATTTGATGTATCCAGCGATAGACCTGGTTCGTTTTGTTCGGGTGGGCTCGTTCATCGAAACCTTTGATCCAATTCTGATCATCCTGTTTCTAACAAGCGTATTTGTGAAAATATCCTTTAACCTGTTTTTATGTGTACTGTGCTTGAGTCATATTACGGGTGTAAAGGAGTACAAATCCTATGCCCTGCCTGTATCTGCCTTCGTCGGGGCCTACTCGCTTGTGGTTATCCAATCCCAACCTGAGCTGGTTGATTTCCTTGAATATGAATTCATATTCATCTTGGTGGTTGCCGAATTTCTGATCCCTTGGCTCTATTGGATTATGCTGCTGATCCGAACGCATATGCGCAAAGCAAAGCCCGCCGGCTAAACGCCAACGGGCTTGCTGAACAGTTTAAGGTGCAGGTGGAGTGGAGGTGGAGGTGCTTCCTGTGATCGATTGAAGATCAATGAATGGAGTGGCTCCTCCGGTAACAGAAGGGAGACGTCCATCCCATTTCTCCAAAGCCTTTTCCTGAACTTCGATTTGCTTCAGTTGAACCAGCTCAGGCGTAACCTCTTGCTTCTTCAGCTTGAGCGCAGCCGCTTCCGCTTCAGCCTGGGCGATCGTCTGTTGGGCTTCGATCTCGATCCGCTTCAGATCATTGCTGGCCTTCAATGCCTGCTGCTGAGCAACCTGCTTGGCTTCGATCGACTGATTAAAGGCATCGGAGAATTTGAAATTCACGATATTCACTTCGTTCACGATCAAGTCGTATTTGGCCAGACGATTGGTCAAATGCTCACTGATCTCACCGGCTACAAGATCACGTTTAGCGATCAAATCCTCCGCCTGATAACGGGCCGTCACTTCCTTCACAATCTCTTGAATCGCAGGATTAATAATGACCGCATCATAATTGCTGCCGACATTGTTCATCAGTTCGAAAGCCGATTCCTTGTTCACGGAGAAGTTTACCGCCACATGGGTGGATACGGGCTGCAGATCCTTCGAGGATGCCGTTGCATCGGTTTCCGATTTCGTCACCTGTGTATTAACCTGAATAACATTTTGAACAAATGGAATCTTTAAATGAAGGCCGGGTGCCAACACACTGCTGTGCAGCTTACCGAATGTCTTATACAATCCTACATGCCCGTATTCCACTTGAGCCACACTGCTCGCGCCAACAATCAACAATAATACTACCAGCACTGCCGTAGTCGTTAATCCCCTCATATTCCGCACTTTCTTAGGTGATTGGTTTACTGTCTCCATCCTGCTCTCCCCCATATCGTTCTGTTAGTAAGGCCATGTTTGGCAATCTTATCAGTAATACGGGAATAGCAAGTATTGGTCGCAAAAAATTCTAATTACATTTGCCGGGACAACCATGCCCGGTCCTGATTCCATTCCACATGAACCGGAATCTCAAAGAAAGAGGATAACACCTCGCTATTTAACATATCTCTCGTATTTCCCTGCTTGAAAATCTGACCCCGGCGGAGCAGTAATGTCTTGGAGAATAGAGGCAGGATCTCCTCCGTATGGTGGGTTACATACATCATATGAGGCGAATCCGGCAGAGCGCCAAGCTCGGCAATACTGTCCAGCAGCCCTTCTCTGGAGATAAAATCAAGCCCGTTCGCCGCTTCATCCAGAATCAACAGCTTCGGGTTAGCCATCAAAGCCCGGGCAATCAGCAGCTTCTGTTGTTCTCCCTGGGAGCAGGTCTGATACGTTCTGTCCCATAAATGGCCGCACCGTAATTGAACCATTAATTGTCTGGCCCGGTCAAAATCCTCGGGCTCCGGCTGCTCATAAATGCCAATCGACGCATACTTGCCGCTAACAACCAGCCGCTGAGCCGTCTCTCCCCCATGAATTCTCGCTTGAAGAGAAGAGCTGACCCAGCCAATGGATTTACGCAGCTCGCGGAGATCGACCTCTCCGTACTTTTCACCTAGCACTCGTATTTGTCCGGTTGACGGCCAGATATACCCGCAGATCAGATTCAGCAGCGTGGTCTTCCCGGATCCGTTCAATCCAAAGATCGCCCAATGCTCCCCGTCTTCCGCCTTCCAGCTCATATCGCTTAAGACTTCTTTGCCTTCCCGTCTCCAGCTTACCTGCTCCAGCTCCACATAATTGCTCATCACCATCTGCCCCCTTAGGAATTCAATACACCGAATTGAGCCTGATGCAGTCGGCTGTAATGGCCGCCGGCCCCTACCAGGTCTTCATGTCTTCCCTGTTCGGAAATTCCCTCTTCAGAGACAACCACAATTCGGTCTGCATTCTTGATCGTCGCCAGACGGTGAGCGATCACAAGCGTTGTGCGGCCTTCGGACAGCTCAGCCAGCGACTTCTGTATCGCCAGCTCTGTCTCGGTATCCAGCGCAGAAGTCGCTTCATCCAGAATCAGGATCGGCGGATTCTTGAGGAACATTCGCGCAATAGCCAAGCGTTGCTTCTGCCCGCCGGACAGCTTCACACCGCGCTCCCCGATCACCGTCTCCAACCCTTCCGGCTGAGCCAGAATGAATTCCTCCAGCTTGGCGCGGCGTGCCGCCTCCCAAATCTCCTCTTCGTCAGCATCAAGCTTGCCGTAAGAAATATTTTCCCGAATAGAACCCGAGAATAAGTACACATCCTGCTGCACAATCCCGATATTACGGCGAAGTGATGATAGCGTCATCTTCCGGATATCGGTTCCGTCAATGGAGATCGATCCGTCATTAGGTTCATAAAATCTCGGAAGCAAGCTGCACAGGGTCGTCTTCCCGGCTCCAGAAGGTCCGACAAAGGCGACGGTCTCACCGGCCCGAATCCTTAGTGAGATATCATTCAGCACATTGGCCTCGCCGTCATATCCAAAGCTCACGCGGTCGAATACGATATCCCCCTTCAGCCAGCCCGCATCAACTGCATCCGCTTGATCCGTTACATCAGGAGCTGTATCCATAATCTCGAGATAACGCTTGAAGCCCGCTATGCCCTTCGGATAACTCTCGATAATTGCATTAATCTTCTCGATCGGGCGCGTGAATACGTTAGCAAGCAGCAAGAATCCGATAAACTCGCCGTAGGACAGCTCACCGCGAATGACGAACCAGGTTCCGCATACCATAACAAACAAGGATACCAGACGCATCATCATATAATTGATCGACATACTTCCCGCCATAATCTTATAGGCTTGAAGCTTTGTCGTGCGGTATTTTCCATTATTCTCAGCGAACTGCTTCTTCTCGTGTTCTTCGTTGGCAAAAGCTTGGACGACGCGGATCCCGCCGATATTCTCCTCAACTCTTGCATTGAAATCAGCCAGAGCCCCAAACAATCCCCGGTAGGTCTTCGTCATCTTACCATTATAATGAAGCGCTACCCATACAAGCACAGGAACCACTAGGAAGGTCAGTACCGCAAGCTTCCAGTGAATGGACAGCATTAACAGGAAAGAGCCGATCAGCGTCATGAACGCAATAAAGACGTCCTCGGGCCCATGGTGGGCAACCTCGCCAATATTATCCAGGTCATTCGAAATTCGGGACATCAGGTGGCCTGTCTTGTTATTGTCATAAAAGCGAAAGGACAGCTTCTGCAGATGGCCGAACATTTTTCTGCGCATCCGGGTCTCGATATTGACACCCAGCATATGCCCCCAGTAAGTCACGATGTAATTCAATGCCGTATTCAAGACATAAACACCCAGCAATGCGGCGCTTGCCAGAATAATCAGATTCCAATCCTTCCCCGGGAGAAGCTTGTCTACGAATTGATTGACCGCGATCGGAAATCCCAGCTCCAGGAGTCCGGCAATGACCGCACAGCTGAAATCCAGAATGAACAGATTTTTATAAGGCTTATAATATGAAAAAAAGCGGCGTAACATCTATGTCTCTCCTATCTATCTATTTATCTAATGCTGAACACAGTAACACAATTATAACATTTTTCAAAGGCCAAAATTGAATTAAATCAATATTGTTGGCATGGTCATGGCGAAATAAGGTACAATAACAAGCGAATCGGTTTCCCTTCCCGGAAGCCGCTTGAGACACGGAAACCCGTTTACGCATGGAAGGATGGAAGACAAGAATGTATGTAGCAAACGATTGGAAAGATTACGAGGTTATCGATACCGGCAATGGAGAAAAGCTGGAGCGCTGGGGCGATGTAGTGCTTCGCCGTCCGGATCCGCAGATTATCTGGCCCATCCGGGATGAGAATGCCAAATGGCGTGACGTGCATGGCCATTATCACCGCAGCTCTTCAGGCGGCGGACAATGGGAAATGAAAAAATCTCTTCCGGATCGCTGGAGCATCTCTTACGACCGGCTTAAATTCCACATTAAACCGACCAATTTCAAGCATACCGGATTGTTCCCGGAGCAGGCGGCGAACTGGCGCTGGATGATGGACAAGATAGCATCCGCAGGCCGCCCGATTCAAGTTCTTAACCTGTTCGCTTACACCGGAGGAGCGACCGTAGCAGCCGCATCTGCCGGCGCATCCGTTGTACACGTCGATGCAGCCAAGGGCATGGTGCAGTGGGCCAAGGAGAATCTCGCCCTATCAGGTCTTGCTGATCGCCCTGTCCGCTTCATTACCGATGATGTATTCAAATTCGTGCAGCGGGAGCAGCGCCGCGGCAATAAATACGATGCCATCATTATGGATCCGCCATCCTATGGAAGAGGACCGGGCGGTGAAATGTGGAAGCTGGAGACGAGCCTGTACCCCTTCGTCGAATCCTGCATGTCCATACTTTCGGACAATCCGCTGTTCTTCCTGATTAATTCCTATACGACAGGCATCTCACCTACGGTGCTTCATAATATATTGTCCATGACCATCAAACAGCGCTGCGGCGGTACGATCTCTGCAGGTGAACTGGGCCTCCCCATTACCCGCTCCGGTCTGCATCTGCCTTGCGGCATTCTTGGACGGTGGGAGGAATCCTGATGCAAGACATCGCCATCCTGTTCGAGGATAACCACTTGCTTGGAATTGTGAAGCCGGTCAATATCCCGACCCAGGCCGATGCAAGCGGCGATAAAGATCTTCATAACCTGCTCAAGGAGGATCTCCGCCAGAGATATGCCAAGCCCGGCAATGTTTATCTCGGGCTAGTGCACCGGCTTGACCGCCCGGTTGGAGGAGCCATGATCTTTGCCAAAACCTCCAAGGCCGCCTCAAGATTATCGGATGCCGTTCGAACCAGAAAGCTGGAGAAAACCTATTTGGCCGTCGTTCGCGGCAAGCCGGCTCATCCCGAGGGAAGACTGAAGGATACGCTGTTGAAGGATGAACGGACCAATACCGTGAGCATTGTTCCGACTGGAACAATGGGTGGCAAAGAAGCGATTCTTGATTTCAAGATTGTCGGATATGATGCGGAACAGAACCTTAGCTTGGTTCGTGTCAAATTGCTTACAGGCCGCTCTCATCAAATCCGCGTTCAATTAAGCGGAATAGGCTGCCCTTTGTATGGAGATCAGAAGTATGGAGCAGGGCTGAACACTCCTGGGGAGCAACTGGCGCTGTGGTCCGTATATGTCGGCTTTCCCCATCCGGTCAGCAAAACGCCGGTTGACCTGATCTCTCTCCCGCCCAGGGTCTTTCCATGGTCGCTTTGGGAGGAAAGGATCTGCAGGCAAGCAACTGAGGATAGCGTAGCCGGAGGCAATGAATAGAGATTACTAGCATGCTTTATTGAGATCAGAGGACTAGTTAGGTGGGGCAACGGGGCTGTCCCCAAAGTCCCTGAACATAAAAAAGCCGGATGGAAAAGGTGATATTTCCCATCCGGCTTTTTTGTGTTTGCAGGAAGTGGCCGCAGCGCGACGCGAATGCTTTTTGTACGAATTTTCGTATATAACTGCTCCTTGATGCCATCGACTGGAAGAGTTTGAACGATAATTCATACAAATCGCCCTCGTCCCCTCGCTTCACGGGCGCTTTTATACGAAATTTCGTTCAAATTCCTGGATTCAGGCGATGCGGGAGGGATGTTGTGCGACTTTTCGTACAAAACTCCGCCATGGAACCGTCCACCGAGCGAGGTTGGCTGATATTTCGTACAAAAGTCCGGCAACGCTGTACTTAGTCCAATAAAAGAAATCCGCAAACAACAGCGATCGTAAGCATCCTTCACACATTGCCCCCACACGTATAATCATCAGTCGGCTTACAACAAACCCGTGTTCTATTAAAATTTGGACAGCTTGTGTACCGGCCACAATGCCCATCTCAAGAGGGGACGAGACCAATAAGCGAGCACCGTTGTTGCCGTCCACGAGCTGCGTTTATTCTGGATGTATTGATCGTTGATAATATAAGTCCGAGTTGAGGTTGGACTCTTCAGACCGAGCTTCTCCCATTCCGCTGGATCGTTCGAGCCTCCAAGCCTTTGAAGCATGTCCGTTGTTTCAACATCAATTCGGGCTGGAATTTGCTCATAGGCTTGGGTGATTTGCGTGTGAAATTCGTCTATAGGACTGCGGCTGGTCAGGCTCTCCAGATGAATACCCTCGCGAAGATATGAAACATAAGCCAGATGGTCGGCCCAATACTTGTCGATATAAAATAGCCGAACCCGCTGCTCTGCGGGACTCATCCGCTTCATGCCTTTCAGGATGCGGAGCCGCTCCTCATATAGAATTCGCCGCTGATCCTCAACCATATCAGAATAGCTGTTCAGCTCCTGGTGGATATCGAAGTTTTGCCCCATAACAACACGTTGAATATGCGCAACCTTCCTGATAAGCACCGGATCTTCTATGGCCTCCTCCTGCCTAGGAGCATGGAACATTTTATCCATACCGAACCGCAGCAACAGCTCATCCTCCAGGCTGACATAAAATATGGAGGAACCCGGGTCTCCCTGCCGGCCTGAACGTCCGCGAAGCTGATTGTCAATTCGCACGCTTTCGTTCACACAGGTGCCGATCACATATAATCCGCCTAGCTTGGCGACAGCCTCGGCCTGCTCGTCATTCCCTCCTCCAAGTCTGATATCAACGCCGCGGCCCGCCATATTTGTAGACACCGTGACCGCGCCTATTTCCCCTGCATTGGCAATGATTTCTGCTTCTTCCGAATCATTTTTGGCATTCAGCACATGGCAAGGTACATGGGCAACCGCCAGCGCTGCCGCCAGATTATCTGACTCCTCGACGCTTGACGTACCAATGAGAATGGGGCGTCCTGTCGCATGGACAGACGATATTTCCTGCACCAGCGCCTTCAGCTTGGCTTCTTTGTGCGTAAATATCCGGTGCGGATAGTCAATCCGTCTGTTTGGCAGATTCGGCGGGATTTGCAGCACCTGCAGCGCATAAATATGCTTGAAATCCATTGCAGAAGCGAGTGCGGTTGCCGTCATTCCACAGATTTTCGGATACAGGCTGATGAAATGTTGAATGGTGATGGTCCCTAGAATTTTCCCGCCAGACTCCCAATGCACTCCTTCCTTGGCCGCAAGTGCGGCCTGCAGCCCGTTCGGTAAATAACGGTTTTCCGCCACACGGCCAGTATACTCTTCAACCAGCTCAATTTTACCGTCCCTAACGATATAATCGATATCTTTTTTCATTAAAGTTTCCACATGCAGCGCGCAATTTAATGACGTTAACAAATCGGCATTATGACGATCATACAGATTGTCACAACCCAGCAGTTCCTCTGCTTTTGCGGCTCCTGCCTCAATCAAGTAGACATTTCGCTGAAATTCGTCGAATTCATAATGCTCATCCTGCTGCAGCTGCCGAGCCACCTCAGCAAAAGAAAAATCGTCGTTGCTGGAAAATTCCGAATCACCGGCGATGACCAACGGTACCCGAGCTTCGTCAAGGAGCAGGGAATCCGCCTCATCGACGATGACGTAGTGAAAAGGACGATGCACCATATCGGATGGATGTAAAGCAATCGTGTCGCGCAAATAATCGAACCCTGCTTCTTTTGCCGTCACATAGGTTACATCGGCATCATAAACTTCCCGTTTTTCGGACAAGCTCATACCCGCTTGAATCGATTGAACCGTTAATCCTAGAAAACGATAGATCGGTCCCATCCACGCTGCATCCCGCTTCGCCAAGTAATCGTTAAAAGTCAGCACATGTACACCTTCGCCGGTCAATGCATTCAGGTAAGCGGGCATAACCGCAGAGAGCGTCTTCCCTTCCCCGGTGTGCTGCTCGATCAAAAACCGCTCGTGCAAAGCGATGGCGGCCATGATCTGAACATCGTAGGGCTGTAATCCGATCGTTCTCTTCGCCGTCTCGCAGACCAGCGCATAGGCATCGATAAGCAGCTCGTCCAATGGCGTACCCGACTTTGCTTCCCTTTTCAGCCGGACCGATTCCGCTTGCAGCTGCTTATCATCCCATGCCTCCAGGCTCCGTTTCCTGATGAGCTCCACTTTGTCCCGATAGCTCTTCAGCTTTTGCAGATTATCGCGATCTTTAAGTTCTCGGATCAACTTGACGGCTAAATTCATCGGCATCTATCCCTCCCGCTCCTTATTTCTCTATGGCATATCCGTATAAGAAGTTTTTATCATTATATTCTATCTTCGATCCATCTGTCAGGCTATCATGAAGAAACGCGATTTCAGCGAGCGTAAATTAAAACAACGCGCACCGGCGAAATACCGATGCGCGTTGGCAGCTTAAGCCTATTAAACTTCTCTGATTCAGAGGTATAACAACCTCACTAATCTATTCCTATGCTTTCGTGCCTGAAATCTTGCCCAGCAAATAGACGAGAAGCTGCTGGTTATGGGTCGACAGCCGATCGAGCACACCCTCCAGATAGCTATCCCTAAGCCGTACGCCACGCAGGACTTCTTGCTTGCCTTTATCCGTAATCGAGACCCACACGATACGCCGATCTTCCTCATCCCGTTCTCGATGGATGAGTTCGCCGCGCTCCATGCGGTCGAGCAGCATCGTCACCGCGGCCGGAGTTATTGACAGGAACGGAATTAATTCAGAAGGCTTCAGGCTCCCTTCCCGTTCCAGATGCTCCAATACCGCAAGCTGGCTCATCGTCAAAGTTGGAGCCAGTTGCCCCTCCATATGCGTCTGATAATCCTTGGTAATTATCCCAAGCAGCTTGCCGAATTCAGCCGTATGCACATTCTGTCACCCCTCAAGAACGAATCCGAATGATCCTCTATATTTGTACTGTCATGCATTCTTCGACGCTTGAGAGGCAAACTCCTGCTTGACCCCAATGGATTCAAGGTGCTGAAAAGTTGGCTTTTTGAACTCACGCTTAAAGGATCACTTTTCTCCAACCGAATGGATCCTCCAGAACCCCTTTCTGGATTCCTGTAATCGTATCATACAACTTCTTGGAGATTTCGCCGGTATGTCCACCGCTAATTGTAATTTCTTCGCTGTCCCATTTCATCTTGCCGATCGGCGAGATGACTGCAGCCGTTCCTGTACCGAAGGCTTCCTCAAGGGTTCCCGCACTGGAAGCGGCAAACAGTTCCTCTACCGAAATTTTGCGTTCAGTAACCTGATGTCCCCAGGATTGCAGCAAGCGAATAACCGAATCTCTGGTGATTCCGGCAAGAATACTCCCCGAGAGCTCCGGCGTTACGATTTCGCCGGAAATTTTGAAGAATACATTCATGCTCCCGACCTCTTCAATATATTTCTTCTCTACGCCGTCGAGCCAAAGCACCTGAGAATACCCTTCCTTCTGGGCAATCTCCTGGGCCTTGATTCCGGAAGCGTAGTTGCCGGCCGTCTTGGCCGTGCCTGTACCCCCGCGTACTGCACGCACATATTGATTTTCCACAAAGATCGAAACCGGATGAATTCCCTCTGGATAGTAGGATCCGGATGGAGACAAGATTACCATCAGCTTATATTCTCTAGCAGCTCTTACGCCAAGCCCAGGCTCGGTTGCAATAATAAACGGACGGATGTACAAGGAAGACTCCGCCCCATCCGGGATCCAGTCCTGATCCTCCCGAACCAGCGCGATAATTCCATCCAGCAGCAGTTCCTCATCCACTTCAGGAATGCTGATCCGCTCGCTGGATTGATTCAGACGATGCATATTGGCATCGGGCCGGAACAGACAGACATGACCATCTGCTGTTTTGTAGGCCTTCATCCCTTCAAATACCTCCTGGCCATAATGAAACACCATCGCCGAAGGATCCAGCGTTATCGGACCGTAAGGCACGATCATTGGTTCATGCCAGCCCTGATCGGCAGAATAATCCATAACCAGCATGTGGTCTGTAAAATATTTGCCGAAGCCGAGACGATCTCCATCCGGCTTGGTCTTTGGCTGTTCATTGCGAATTACTTTGATCTCTTTCACTGAAATACGCTCCTTTTAAAAATGCCGTTTATATTTGAATTAACTATACGCTTAGCGCTTGCATTGATCAATACCATAGTATCGATTATAATCATAGAAATTATCTATACTATTTCAGTTAAACTGAAGGGGAGAAAAAAATGGAGCACCGTCTGCTTGACTACTTTCTGGTTCTGGCCGAAGAGCTGCATTTCACAAAGGCGGCCGACCGTCTGGGAATTACCCAGCCGACCCTCAGCCATCAGATCAAGCTTCTCGAGCAAGAACTGGGAACACCGTTGTTCCAGCGCTCCGGCAAGAAAACCTATCTTACTTCCGCCGGGAATATACTGATGGAGCATGCGCAGCAGGTGCATCACGAACTCGCCCAGGCCCGTTTGAAGATCGGCGAGCTGTCGGGCTTGAAGCGCGGCAGGCTGCGAATCGGCTGCTCCGGCAACCATTTGCTGACCGAATCGTTGATCTCGTTCCACCAGCTGTACCCGGATATCGAGCTGACCGTGATGGAGCTGGCGACCGATGAGACCCACGAGGGGCTGTTGACGAACCGGCTCGATCTTGGAGTCGTCTTCCTGCCGCTAGAGGATGAGCAATTGATCAGCCGACCGCTGTTCGATGAGGAACTGGTATGCATCATCTCCAAGCATCACAAGCAGGCCGGCATTCCGCAGATCAGCCTGCCGGAGTTAAGTGATGTACCGCTGATTCTGTTTCAGCAGAAATTTCTTGCAAGGCAAATGCTTGATCAGGCTTGCCGCCAAGCCGGGATTGCCTTAAGGCCGGTGATCGAGCTGTCCACCATGGATTCACAGATCCGGATGGCAGAGCAAGGGGTTGGCGCAACGATCCTGCCCGCCTCCTATGCGGCAATTACCCGCTCTACTGACCTGGCTATTATCCCTTTGGCTCCCGCTGCTCCCCGGAAAGAGGTCGGACTTGTCTATAAAAAATCAACCTTCCTAGACCCGGCATTAAATCAATTTATTCTCCATCTGGAGGCGCGTTACCTGCAAGGGAAATAAGCTTCGCAAGCCGCGTCAATGCGCGGCCAGCGAAGCTTATACCTAACTGAGGACGTAAATATCCGCAATATAATCATTTTTAGCGACAGGAACAAGATTCTTGCCCGTCGATTTGCGGTCGGCCAGCGGGGCAGCCTCAGAGCTGAAGCTATGATTCTCGCCTTCCTTCGTCACCGCAGACAACGGCAACGGATCCTTGCAATGGAATCCGCCTGCCAATACGCTGCCATTCGGCTTCACCCGCTTCCCTTCCTTGAATTCGAAGGTTTGCAGGCCTTTCCCGCCCCGGCTTTGCAGCGGGTAATCCAGAAGCAGACTGCGCTTGCCGTACCCGAGATCGGATAAGACGAGCACTTCCCCTTCATCGCCTTCTACCCACAGACCTGTGATCACTTCATCCTCCGCCTTGAGCGTAATGCCTTTCACACCCGCAGATACGCGTCCCATCGGATTTACCTCGGATTCGGCAAACCGGATAGCCATTCCCAGCTTGGTCAAGAGTAAAATCTCTTGCCGATTATAGCTGAGCGTAACCGAAATCACTTCATCACCTGAAGCTACCTTGCAGGCAGCAACCGCTCCGGTGCGCTTCGTCTCGTACTCCTTCAGTTCTGTCCGCTTCACCTGACCGCGCTTCGTAATGAACACCAGGCTGGCCGCAGCCTCATCGAAGCCGGCAAGCGGAATGACGCTGACAATCCGGTCATCCTTGGCGAGCGGAATTACATTAACGATCGCGGTGCCGTTATCCTTCCATTTGAACTCCGGTATCTGATGTACCGGAAGCACGAAATATTGACCATGCTGCGTGAAAATCAACAGATTTTGCAGCGTATTCACGTCAATGATCTGCCGGATGTAGTCGCCATCCTTGACTCCAGATCCGCTGCGCTCTGCTCCGGAACGAGTAAAGGACAGCATACTGGTGCGCTTGATGTACCCGTCGTTCGAAAGGGTGACCAGCACATCCTCCTGAGCCACAAGCACTTCCAGATTCACCTTGAGTTCTTCAACCTCGCCCTGAATTTGAGAACGGCGGTCGATACCGTATTTTTCCCGGATTTCAAGAAGCTCTTTCTTGATCAGTGCGATCAGCTTGCGGTCGCTTTCCAAAATTCCGCGAAGTGTGGCGATCTTCTTCTGAATATCCTCCAGTTCCTTTTGCAACGAGGTAATCTCCAGATTCGTCAGCCGATAGAGCTGCAGGGACAGAATGGAATCCGCTTGACGCTCTGTGAAGCCGAACATCCATTGCAGATTGTTCTGGGCATCCTGCCGGTTCTTCGAAGCCTTGATCGCGGCGATGACCTCATCCAGAATATTCAGCGCCTTCACCAGGCCCTCCAGCACATGGGCGCGATCCTCCAGCTTCTCCAGCTCAAACCGAGTACGGAAGGTAACGACCTCGCGCTGATGCGCAATATAGGCGTCAAGCATCGCTTTAAGTCCCAATTGACGCGGAGCCTTATTCACAATGGCAACCATATTGAAATTGTAGGTCACTTGAAGGTCCGTCTTTTTGAGGAGATAAGCCAAGATCCCCTGGGCATCCGCATCCTTCTTCAATTCCACGACGATTCTCAGGCCGGCACGCCCGCTTTCATCGCGCACCTCGGCAATACCGTCCACTTTTTTCTCCAGACGAATATTCTCCATGGCGGTTACAAGACGAGATTTTACAACCTGATACGGAATTTCAGTAATTACAATTTGTTGTTTACCGCCGCGCAGAGTCTCAATCTCTGTTTTCGAGCGTAAATAAATCCGGCCTTTTCCGGACTCATAGGCCTCACGGATTCCCTCTTCGCCCATAATAATTCCGCCGGTTGGAAAATCCGGTCCCTTAATGTACGCCCGAATATCGCCCAGCTCCAGCTGCGGATTCTCCATCAATGCTACGCAAGCATCTATGACCTCGCGCAAATTATGAGGAGGAATCTCCGTAGCGAATCCGGCTGAAATTCCGCTGGCACCGTTCACCAGCAGATTGGGGAATCTGGAGGGAAGCACGACCGGCTCCATTGCCGTGTTATCGAAATTATCCTTGAACGGAACCGTCCGCTTCTCGATATCTCTTAGCAGCTCCAACGCTATAGGCGAGAGACGCGCTTCCGTATACCGCATCGCCGCCGCCGGATCATCATCCTGCGAGCCCCAGTTCCCGTGTCCGTCCACCAGCACATGTCCCATCTTCCACGGCTGTGCCATCCGCACCATGCCTTCGTATATGGAAGAATCGCCATGCGGGTGATAATTCCCCATGACATCCCCGACCGTCTTGGCCGACTTCCGGTACGGCTTGTCCGGCGTGTTGCCCGAATCGTACATCGCATACAGAATCCGGCGCTGGACAGGCTTCAGTCCGTCTCGTACATCGGGAATCGCCCGGTCCTGAATAATATATTTGGAATACCGGCCAAAGCGGTCACCCACAACTTCCTCGAGAAAAGCCGGTAAAAAATTCTCCAATGAGCTCAATTCATTCACCTTCTATTCCTCATACTCCGTAAAGTCCACGTTTTCGACGATCCAGCGCTTGCGCGGATCGACCTTGTCCCCCATAAGTGTGGATACGCGGCGTTCCGCCTTGGCGGCATCTTCAATCTGTACCTGAAGCATTGTCCGGGTCTCCGGATCCATGGTCGTCTCCCACAGCTGCTCCGGATTCATCTCGCCAAGCCCTTTATAGCGCTGAAGCTCAAAGTTCTTGCCGAATTCCTTCAAATAGTTTTGCAATTGCTCATCGCTCCAGGCATAACGAATCGTCTCCAGCTTTCCGGAACGGCGGGTAATCTTATAGAGCGGCGGTTGAGCAATATACACCCTTCCCGCATCGATCAACGGCTTCATATAACGGTAAAAGAACGTCAGCAGCAGCACCTGGATGTGCGCGCCATCCGTATCCGCATCCGTCATAATGATAATCTTCGAATAGTTGCTGTCCTCGACGGCAAATTCATTGCCGATTCCCGCGCCTATGGCAGCTATGATCGCCCGATACTCATCGTTCTTCATAATATCGGCCAGCTTGGCCTTCTCGGGATTCATCGGCTTGCCCTTCAGCGGCAAGATCGCCTGAATTTTCGAGTCTCTGCCTTGCTTGGCCGATCCGCCCGCCGAGTCCCCTTCCACGATAAACAGCTCGGTCCGGGAAAAATCCTTGGACTGCGCCGGGGTCAGCTTGCCGCCCAGATTCGAGCTCTCGCTCCGCTTCTTCCCGGTGCGCATCTCGTCTCTGGCCTTTCGGGCCGCCTCTCTTGCACGGGACGCCTGAATCGCCTTCTTGATCAGCGTCTGGGCAACCTGAGGATTCTCCTCCAGGAACAGTGCCATTTTCTCGGATACTACAGCATCCACCGCACTTCTGGCCGATGCGCTGCCTAGCTGATCCTTCGTCTGTCCCACGAATTCAACCTCCGACATTTTGACGCTGATCACCGCCATCATGCCTTCCCGCAGGTCATTGCCCTCCAGATTTTTGTCCTTCTCCTTGAGAATCGCATATTTCCGGGCATAATCATTCATCACTCGGGTATAGGCCGTCTTGAAGCCTGTCTCATGGGTTCCTCCGCCCCGGGTCGGGATCGAGTTCACGAAGGAGACCAGGGTCTCGGTGTAGCCCGCATTGTATTGCAGCGCCACCTCCACCTCGATATCATCCCGCTCCGCGTAGAAATGCACCACTTCATGGAGCACATCCTTGCCATCATTCAGGAATTCCACGAACTGGCTGGCTCCGCCCTCGTAAAAAAACTCGTCGGAACGGTCGGACCGCTCGTCCTTCAGGCTGACCTTTAAACCTGAATTCAGAAAGGCGATCTCCTGCAAACGTTCCGCGAGTGTATCGTAGTTCAGTCCGATTCCATTCACAAACACACGTTTGTCCGGTTTAAACGTTACCTTGGTTCCGCTCTTGTTCGTATTGCCCAGTACCTCCAGGCCAGTCACTGGCTCGCCGACATGTTCGACGCCAAGGTCGTCCACCCAATATTCGAAGCGCATGCGATGAACTTTACCTTCCCGGTAAATCTCAACCTCCAGCCACTCCGATAACGCATTTGTTACCGAGGCGCCTACGCCGTGCAAGCCGCCTGATTTCTTATAGCCGGAGCCGCCGAACTTCCCGCCGGCATGCAGAATTGTATATACAACCTGTGGCGTTGGAACACCGGTCTTGTGCATCCCGGTTGGAATCCCCCGCCCATTATCGATTACCGTAACGGAGCCGTCCTTGTTCAGCGAAATGTCGATCTTGGTACAAAATTTGGCCAGATGCTCGTCGACCGCATTGTCTACAATCTCCCATACCAGATGATGAAGTCCCGACGAGCTCGTACTGCCGATATACATACCAGGTCGTTTGCGAACTGCGACAAGCCCTTCGAGCACCTGAATGTCGTCCGCGTCGTATCCCGAAGTTCCGGTTCCGGACGCAGGTCCGTTCGTCCCTTCGAACAAATCGATTTGTTCGGCCATTCATGCTCCCCCTTTTACTTCAATATGTAATCTAAACACACAAAAATGCAAACAGATGTTTTGTTATTCCTTGTCCATTTTAATTCAAGATATCCTGTTTAGTAAAGACAAGGAATGAAACAACCAGCGAACAGGCTGCCCATATCCCCAGCACCAGCAAGGAAAATCCGAGACTCATGCCTTCAATAGGGACCGGAGTCCCAGCTAAATAATCCGTTAGACCCAGATTGACCATAAACAGATATTTTGCACTCGTCCAGGCTGAGGCCATGTTGGTCAAAATGTTGCCCGCGATCAGCGAGGACATCATGATAATAATGCTTGCGGCCGTGCTTCTTACCAGCACCGAGACCATCAGTGCGAGAATCGCCACAACTACTCCTACGTACCAGACCAGACCCGCCTGCATGAACAGGTATTTCCATTGCGGCACTGCATGGACTGAGGATAGATCGACACTTGCTCCCTCCAACCGGAAGCCTGTGAAGACGGGAAGCTGAAATCCCTTGTAGCCAAAAAACATGCCCGAGATCAGATAGCATATCACAAATACAGCAAGCACTGTCAATGACACAAACATCAGCAATGTGATCAGCTTGCTTAGCAGGATCTTCCATCTGCGCACCGGGCGCGTCAGGAGCATCTTTATCGTTCCGGTCGTGCGTTCCGCGGACACGATATCGGATCCCAATCCCATAATCAACAATGGAATAAACAAGGTTGCGGCGTTATCCAAGAACTCGCGTGTGAAGGTAACTCCTCCCGGCGCGGCAGGATTCACGTCATGCTCCAGATAATACTTCATCTGTTGAATATAGACTTGGCGATACTTCTTCCATTCTTCGGGGACCCGGTCACTGCCCAGCGAATTCTGATTGTCCGTGATCGCCTGCTGGACCTCTCTGCGCCAGTCGGTGCCATACTTCTCCCGCTTGCTCTCCGCCTGCTTCATTTGCGCATAAGAGAATACCGGCACCAACACGAGCAGCACGAGCAGGACAACATAGAAACGCTTCTTCCTGATCATCTTCTCAGTTTCATTCCGAACAAGCCCGATGATTTGATTATTCAATGCTCTCACGCTCCGTCATCTCCAGGAACAGCTGCTCAAGAGTGGGATTAATCTTGTGGGCCCCCTGAATTTGAATTCCAGCCTTCACAAGCTGGGGGATGAGCTCCTGGATCTCCTCTTGCCTCATTGCTGTCAGAATGGATCCTTCCATGCTTCCGGTTAACAGCGCATCATCCAGCACCTCCCCCGGATGCTCGATCAGCTGGCAGCCAAGAGCGCGAAGCGCCTCTTCCCCCCGTACTCGGGGAACTAACTGCCAGGCGACATAGCTGCTGCTATTCTGGATCAGGTCGGCCACCGGCCCGGAGGCCAGCACCTTCCCCCGGCTGATGATCGCAACTCTGTCGCACATTAATTGAATTTCGCTCAGCAGATGACTGGAGACTACGACAGCCATTCCCTGATCCGCCAGGCTTCGGATAAACTGTCTGAGCTCCTTGATCCCTTTCGGGTCCAGACCATTCGTCGGCTCATCGAGAATCAGCAGTTTGGGAGCCCCAAGCAATGCCTGGGCAATGCCAAGCCGCTGGCGCATTCCGAGCGAGTAAGTCTTGACCTTGTCATGAATGCGCGCATCCAACCCGACCAAGGCAATTACTTCTTTCAGCCGTTCCTTGGAGATCCCCGGCTGCATCCGGGCAAATTGCTCCAGATTCTCATAGCCGGTCAGATAGCTGTAGACCTCTGGATTCTCCACAATGGAGCCAACATAGGACAGTGCAAGCTCGGGATTGCGATGAACCTGATGTCCGCAAATGCTCACGCTTCCTTCTGTCGGACGAATCAAGTCCACCAGCATCCGGATCGTAGTCGTCTTCCCTGCACCATTCGGACCGAGAAATCCGAAGATCTCGCCTTCTCGTACAGTGAAGGAGACATTCTCCACAATCGTCTTTTTGCCGATCACCTTCTTCAGCCTATCTACCTGAAGAACCACCTCAGGCAGTTTTGCCGCTCGATCCGCATGGCTTTCAAGCTTCATTTGCGCTCCTCCCCCGACACTGTAGTGACAGCAAGTGCCTGAACAATCCGCTCGGCAATCGCCTGGTATCCCTCGCGGTTCGGATGAAAATGATCCTCAGCCAGGTAGCGTCCCGAGTTGAAAGTAAATAAATCGGAAGTAGAAATCGCCAATCCTTGTCCCGTGGAGTCCATCACTGTCGCGGCAAACCGATTCCACTCCTGAACAATCCGGTTCCCCTGCTCCCTTACCTCCTCCAAGTCAGAGAAAGGGTTGTATAGCATGACATATACGAGCTGTGCTTCCGAATTAATCCCGCGGATGGCTTCAACAATCTTCGCAAACCGCTCTTCGGCCTGCTTCAGCTTAACTGAAAGCTGCTCCTCATCCGGCAACTCAGTCATTTGATCCGCTCCAGCGAACAGATCATTCGCTCCGATGGATAGGATGATTACACCAGCTTGACGGAGAGCATATTGCACACCGTCCTCGTCCAGCATTGGCAACAATCCGGAGGTCGTCAGCCCGTTAATTCCAAGGTTATTAACAAGCTTGGAATTGATCCCTTGCTCTTGAAGCAGCTCGGAGGTTGCTCTGGCGAACCCGCTTCCTGTATCGTCTCCGGTTCCCTTCGCCAGAGAATCCCCGACGGCCGTCACATCCATATTGCCAGGATGAATTTGCTGGTCCTTGGACGCTGTACCCTCAAGTCCAGTGGAGATCGTGTCTGACGGTACCGGAAAGATGACGTCGGATACAGCATATACAAATCCGCAGATCAACATCAGCGTGGCTGCTGCTGATGCTGCCCCCGTAATTTTCCAGACTCTGTTTCCCTTCCCCATTCCCTGCCCTCCTAAGGTTGCACTCCTATCTAATCTCTCCCATTCATGCATTAAACATAAAACATCTTGTCCATGAATTGCAAACGGAGCGGCAATAAGAAAGGGCAGTGCCGAAAGGCACTGCCTGGTATGAAACTACTAGCTTGCACGTATCACCCTGACATCGGCGGGAATGATCTTCTCGCCTTCATAGAGCATGAACCGGCCGTTCTGCCATTCCACCCGGAGCAATGCATAATCGTCGGATTGGAACTGCCACACATGCTGTTCTCCGCCTTGCATAAAAGGAGTTCGTCCGGTAACCGTCACCGCTCCGATATACTGCTCCTCCAAATGAAACAGATGGCCGTCCAGTTCAATCTCTACAGGAACCGCATCCGGTGTATCCAGCCTTCCGTCAATCGGCAGATACAGCTGATACTGCAAGGTCTCCCGCTCCTCGATGTGCAGATAGCTGATCTTCACTCCGTCCTGCAGGGTCAAGACGACCGCATTGCGGCTTGCGTTGTGTACGCGGCCTTGTACTGCATAGGTAACCAGCGATACCTCGCACATATCTCCCGGGGCAAGCGACAGCATGCTCTTCTCCACCGCCGGCGGCTCTGCCTTCGCGAACAGCTTCCCGATCCTTCTCCAGACACTCATATCAGACTAGACCTCACTATAAGCTTACTTCTTTTCCTCGTATTGCTTAAGCAATGCAGCCAGCTCATCTTCCACCTGCTGATCCTTGCCAAGCTTGTCAAACTCGTCATCCAGACTCGATGGCTTGTTGAGCATGTCGTTGCTGGCTTCCGCATGAGCTTCCATCTGGAGCATCTTCTCCTCCATCCGCTTCATTCCGCTGCTGGCAGAATCGGCGTTGAAGCCGCCCATTGCCTTGTTGATCTCGGTTTGAGCCTTCGCCGCATTGTAGCGGGCAACCAAGGTTTCACGCTTGTTTTTCATGTCAGCCAATTGCTTGCGCATTTCATCCAGCTTGCCGCGAAGATTGTCTGCGGAAGCTTTATTTTGCTCATACGCTGTCTTGTATTCAGCCATCTTGCCCTCGGCCGTTTTCTTCTCTTCCAGTGCGCGGCGGGCAAGCTCCACGTTCTGAGCCTGTGCGGCCGTATGGGCCTGTTGGGTCCGCTTCGCAACCAGAGCTTCCTGCTCCTCAAAAAGCGCTTTGAACTTCTTCTCAATCGCAATTTGTGCAGCGACAGCCTTTTCAGCGTCCTCCAGATCCTCTTGCATATCCCGGATATACTGGTCGGTCAGCTTGATCGGATCCTCCGCTTTATCAATCATGGCATGAATGTTAGACATGGTCAGGTCACGTAATCTTTTAAAAATCGACATTTAATTAGCCTCCCTAATAAAAATATAGATCTTGATAAATGTTTACGTGCCTTTCATTTATAGGTTTCAACTCTTTTAAATAAAATTGTTTCTATTTGCCTGTTCCGATAAATTCCTGCACCCAATAACCGTTGTAGTAGCCCACACCGATCAGATTATAGTTCTTGTTCAAAATATTTGCCTTGTGTCCCGGACTGTCCATCCAATCCTGCACAACCTCCTTGGCGGACCACTGCCCCTTGGCAATATTCTCGCCGGCGTAACGGTACGTAATATTGAACGCATCCATCATCTCGAAGGGAGAGCCATATACAGGAGATGTGTGATTGAAATAGTTTCTGTTATACATTTCCACGGCCTTGGTCTTGGCCATCTTCGTCAAGTTTGTGTGCACCGTTAGCGGCTTTAATCCGGCTTCGACCCGAATCTGATTAACCAGCTTGACCACCTCGGCGGCCCGTTCCTTCTGTATCTGGGCGTAAAGGGCAGCTACTGCGGTGTTTGTTGCCGCATGAGTGACTTGGCGGCCGGCTTGCCCTGCTCCAATCCCCGTTCCCAAGATGCAGGCGATCATGCCTGCAGAGATCCATTTAATGAATGGCTTCTTCATATGTAATCCTCCCACGAGCTAATCCGCGTTAAGTCGGCAGATGTTTTCTGGATAAAAAATGTGCTTCTTGTCATATTTTAGCATATCCAGGTGCGCAATTCATGGGAAAAAAGTGGCAAAAACCTCTCCGCAAATCAACGAAGGGTGATCGTGATCACCTTTCGGATGCGAAGAGGCATTTTTTTCAACGGAGTGATCCTTTATTTTTTGGAGGCATATTTCCGCATATCGAACGCTACGGCTGCTACAATGATGGCGCCCTTGATAATAAGCTGCCAGTAGGGTCCCACACCGATGAATGTCAAGCCGTAGTTAATGACTGTAAAGATCAGCACCCCCGCCATCACGCCAGGGACCGTGCCAATCCCGCCAGTGGTCGATACTCCGCCTACGACGCAGGCTGCAATTGCATCCAGCTCGTACATGTTCCCGTAGTTGTTGGTTGCGCCGCCGGTTCTGGCTGCTTCCAATACCCCTGCAAGGCCATAGAGCGCGCCGGCAATCGAATAGATGATGATCAGATATTTAGTCACATTGATCCCAGATACCCGCGCCGCTTGCTCGTTGCCGCCAATGGCGTACATATTTTTACCGAGCCGAGTCTTATTGAACAGCACCCATACGATAATACTTACGGCTATAGCGATCAGAACGATGAAGGGAATCTTAAAATCGCCGCTCCCGATGCTCCCCGATCCAATCCTTGTAAAGTCATCGCGCAGACCGCCGATCGGTTGGGACTGATTCGGATCCGTATCGAAATACAGGGAGTTAATTCCGTATATGGCTACCATCGTGCCGAGCGTCGCGATAAATGGCGGAACCTTGAGCTTGGAGACGATAATTCCATTGATCATGCCGAAGATCAGACCGACAACGATGGCAATCAAAATCGGAACAAGCAGCGGAAGATGCTGGAGATCCGGGAAGAATCGCCGCGGATAGTCCTCTACCTGAAGCATGGAAGCCGAAATGACGGCTGTGAGTCCCACCATCCGGCCTGCAGACAGGTCGGTGCCGCCGGTAATGAGAATGAAAGCCACGCCAAGCGCAATAATGACACGGGTTGAAGATTGAACCAAAATATCGCGGAACGTGTTGATGCCGATAAAGTTAGGATTATAAATGGCAATTCCGATAACCAGCACAGCAAGCACGATATAAATGGCGTTTTGAGACACAAACCCTTGTATTTTTCTAATATTTATATTCAAGATTTTATCCTCCTTCTCATTCCGTTAATGCTGGGCAGCCAAGCGCATCACTTCTTCTTCCGTAGCCTGGGCTCCGTCAAGGATTCCTGTGAGCCGGCCTTCGGACATGACCATCACTCGATCAGACATGCCCAGCAGTTCCGGCATTTCGGATGAAATCATGATAATGCTCTTGCCTTGCTTCGCCAGATCCGCAATGAGCGTATAAATCTCATACTTTGCGCCGACGTCAATCCCTCTTGTCGGTTCATCCAATAGCAGGATGTCAGGATCGGTAAGCAGCCAGCGGGCGAGCAGCACCTTCTGTTGATTGCCTCCGGAGAGATTCATTATGAGCGTCTTCGGTGTCGGCGTCTTTGTGCGCAGCTTTTCCACCATCTTGTTGACTTCTTCTTTCTTTCGCTTTTCATTAAGCAAAAAATAAGGGGTCACATAACGCTTCATATTAGCGATCGCCCCATTCTCGTGCACGGACAGCACAGGGAATATCCCAGTTGTGCGCCGCTCCTCGGTAAGCAAGGCCAAGCCATACTTCTTGGCGTCCTCAGGACTTGTAATCCTGACCTCCTTACCGTTAATCGAGACACTTCCCGACGAAATTGCCCGCAGTCCGAACAGCGCTTCGACCAGCTCGGTCCGCTGTGCGCCTACCAGGCCGCCGATCCCGAGAATTTCGCCTTTGCGGAGCTCGAAGCTAATATCCTTGAACGATTTCGGCTCCGGCGAGGTCAAGCCCTCAACCTTCAGGATGACGCCGTTAGGAACGTTAAACCGGTCCGGGAAGCGCTGCGTCAAATCGCGGCCGACCATTTTCGAGATAATCAGATCAGTCGTCAACTCGCTTGCCGGCCAGGTGACGATCTTTTTCCCATCCCGCATAATCGTGACGTCATCAGAGATTCTGAGAATCTCCTCCATCTTGTGTGAAATATAAATGATAGACACGCCGCGCTTCTTCAAATCATTGATGATTCGGAACAAGTGCTCTACTTCGACTCCTGTCAGGGAGGAAGTAGGTTCGTCCATCACGATAATTTGCGAATTAAAGGAAACCGCTTTGGCAATTTCGATAGACTGTATTTTGGAGACCGACAGTTTTCCGACGAGCGTATCCGGACTCAAATCAATATCCAATTGCTTGAACAGATCTTCCGTGTCCTTGTACATCTTCTTGTGGTTGACGAATTTAATCGGTCCCCAGCCCATCATCGGAAACCGCCCGAGCCAGATGTTCTCCATCACATTCCGGAAAGGCACCGGGTGGAGCTCCTGGTGAATCATCGATACCCGATGCCTTAACGCATCGCTGGAATTATTAATCTCAACCTTCTCGCCGTTAATTTTTATTTCGCCATCATCCTGCTTATAAATCCCGAACAAGCATTTCATCAAAGTGGATTTCCCGGCTCCATTTTCCCCCATCAGAGCATGAACGGTCCCCGGTCTGACTTGCAAGGTCACGCCGTCAAGCGCTTTGACACCGGGAAACTCCTTTGATATTCCGATCATTTCCAATGCATATTGCTGTTCTGACACTTGTTTCGCCCCCTAGCAAGGTTAATCGTACAGAGGCACAGTCCTGCTTCTCCTCCAGACTCCATTCCAAAAAATAAAGGAGGTCCGAACCGTCCGGTACGAACCTCCCATTGCTCAGCTGATTATGAGAAGTCCTGCTGCAGGTGCAGCGGCTTATTTGAAATCGGCTGCATTTTCTTTCGTCACTTTTTGATAAGGAATCCATACGTACTGGTTATCCGTAACTTCAAAGCCTACGCTGTCCTTATTCACTTCACTGCCCTTAGCGAGCAGGGAGGCCAGCACTACAGCCGCCTTGCCCTGGTTCTCGGCATCGTTCAGCACCGTGCCCAGCATGGTTCCTTGCTCCAGAGCCTGCAGTGCCGGCGCAGTTGCATCTACACCGACAACCGGCATGAATTTATCGCCTGTGAAATATCCCGCCGCTTTCAACGCTTCAATGGCACCGAGCGCCATGTCGTCGTTATTGGCGAATACAGCTTCAATCTTGTCGCCGTTGGCCGCGAGGAAAGCAGCCATCTTCTCTTGCCCCTTCACGCGGTCCCACATCGCTGTATCTTCCGCTACCTTCTCTACCTTGATCCCGGCATCCTCAACCGCCTGAATCGAGTATTGGGTGCGAAGCTCTGCATCCTGATGCCCTGGCTCGCCCTTCAGCATGACATATTGCAGTACGCCGTCCCCGTTCTTGTCGGCCGAAGGATTGGCATTCCAGTAATCCACAATGATTTGACCGGACAGAGTGCCTGACTCTTCCGCTCTGGCGCCCACATAATATACCTTATCCCATTTCTTCATATCTTCCGGCAGCGGCTCGCGGTTCAGGAAGACCACCGGCGTATCCTTCGCTTTGGCTTTATCGATAATGACGCCGGCCGCTGTACGGTCAACCGGGTTAACAATCAAGGCATTCGTCTTCTTCGTAAGGAACAGGTCAATCTTATCGTTCTGCGTCGGCTGCGAGTTCTGGCTGTCTACAATATCCACCTTGGCAATGCCGCTTGCATTTTTCTCAATCGCGTTGCGGACACCGGTCATAAAGGTATCGTCAAATTTGTAGATCGCTACGCCGATATTGGTCTCGCCGTTTCCTCCGCTGGACTTGTCTCCGCTCCCGGAGCATCCTGTCAGGGTGGCGCCCAGCAGTGCCGCCGCTAGGAGTGCAGTTCCGATTTTTTTCATGTTTTGACCTCCTGAATATTTTCTCTTTCAATTTGGATACGCTTTCATTATGCAGGCTTTTCTGGCTGCTGCGAATCAAATATCCTGAGATGTTTTATGAAAATTCTACTGTGATCAATTATTTGACAAAGGGGAATAACAGCTTCTGATGCTCCGGCCACAGCATATTATCCAGATCGATCAGCTTGGTATCCGTGGGGATTTTGTCTTCCAACCGTTCTCCGCGGGCCGCCTTGACTGCCGCCGCTACCGCCATGTAGCCGTTATTGAACGGATTCTGAACCACCATGGCCTGAACCGTCTCCTCCTGAAGCAGCTCCAGCATTTCCGGAGGATTGTCGAAAGCAATCATCTTGAAGCGGGAACCGAGTCCTGCTTCCTCTACAGCTCTTCCCGCACCGATCGAGGATTCAGCACTAAGCGATACGAGCCCGGTCAAGCCGGGATGCTGCTTAATCATTTCACGGGTTAGCCGGTACGCCAGCTCTTCATCGGAGCCGCAATACAGCACCTCCACAATCCGAACGCCCGGAAATCGGGCCGCATAGTCCATAAAGCCTTCCTCCCGCTGATCTGCATTCCGCGCACCCTGTACGAAATTCACGATACCGATGTCTCCCTGGCCGCCAGTCAGCTCCATAAGCCGCTCGGCTGCCTTTTGACCGGCCTCGTAATTGTTGGTGCCGACATAGGTCTTTACCTTCGTGGAGGCCACCTCGGAGTCCATGGAAATGACCGGGATATCGTAATAGGAGGTTCGATCCGTCACTTGGCCAAGAGCCTCATAATCGCTTGCGGCCAAAATAATCGCATCCGGCCGGCGGGCAATGGAGTCCTCCATCAGCTGAATTTGTCCTTGAACATCATTTTCATTCTCCGGAGCAAGCACATTCAGGCTGACATTATATTCCTTGGCGGCAACCTCAGCCCCCATCTGAATCGTGCTCCAATAATCGCCCCGGTTCATCTTGACAATCATATCAATCACAATGGCGTCTTCATCGTTGGGCAGATCTCCGGCTCCCGTACAGGCCGCAGTTATAATCAATAGCGTGATAGCGAATCCCGTCTTGAATAAGTGCAATAACTGCTTCATTCTATATGCCCCCTTCGCGGGAATTAGAGTCTTGGACGGTCAGCGGCAAGGTAATCGTCACCGTCGTGCCCTCCTCCGGCTCGCTCTCGTAATGCAATCCATAAGGCTTGCCGTAGTAGAGCACAATTCGCTCCTGCACATTGTTGACGCCCACGCCGGAGCCGCCTTCACTATGAAGCTTGCCGGCCTTCAGTCGGGCAAGCCTCTCCTTGTCCATGCCTACTCCATTATCGGAAATCATGATGTTCAGAAGCTCCCCTTCCCTGAACGCACGAATACGGATCAAGCCCGGCTCAGGCGACGGCTCGATTCCGTGATGAATCGCATTTTCCACAATCGGCTGGAGGATCAGCTTCAAGGTCAATGCGTCCAGAATGTCCTCCTCCGCCTCAATTTCATAACGGAATTTATTCTTGAACCGGATATTTTGAATAATCAAATAATGCCGGACATGCTCCAGCTCGTCCCGAAGCGGAATAATATGATCTCCTTTACTAAGGCTGATCCTAAAGAAGCGCGACAAGGAGGTAATCGTCGTTACCACCTCTTCGTTCCGTCCGAGCTCCGCCATTCGGGTAACTGAATTGAGCGTGTTATAAAGAAAATGCGGATTAATCTGCGATTGCAGCACATCAAGCTCGCTTTTCCGCTTCGCTTCCTGCTCGTTAATAATCTGATCCATCAGTTCCCTGATCCGGCGCAGCATCAGATTGAAGCGCTTGGACAGCTGCTCTACCTCATAAGCCCCGCTGACATACACATTAGTTCCGAAATCGCCCCGCTCCACCATCTGCACCGACCGTTCCAGGCGCTGAATCGGCTGGGATATTTTCGCGGACACATAAATATTGACGGCCATAATGATAATAATCGCAACCAAAAGAAACCCGTATAGAAATTGGCTCAATTCCTGGCGGGTCGTCAAGAACTCATCCGCATAGGCAACCCCGACAATCTTCCACCCTGCCGGCCTTACCGTCTGTATCGTAATCAGGCGCTTCTCGCCATCCAGATTGTCCATATAACTACCGTAGGAATAGTTAAGCACCGGCTCTAGATTTTCATATTTCAGCCCGGCATAGATCAACTGCTGCTGCGGGTGATAGACGATATTGCCTACGTTATCGATGATATAGACGTAACCCTTCTTGCCCAGGCTTACCCGCTGGCTCAGTTCATCAATGGTCCGGAAATTGAAGTCCATGACCAGAACGCCTTGCTTCTCTTGCGCCCCATCATTATAATGAACCAGCTTACTCATCGACACGACCCAGCGGTAATCCGATTTGAACAAGTTCTGAATATGCGGAGGTGAAAATTGCAGGCTACTCGGGTATTGCAGGGCGGATTCGAACCAGGTCTGCTCGGTCAGCCTGGTATTTTTGCGCATCCCATTCGAAGGCAGATTTCGCACGAGCTCCCCCTCCTCTGTGAAGAGAGCCATTGTTACCAGATCCTCCCGGGTGCTCAGAATGGTCTCCAACTGATCTCCCAGTCTGACATCGCTATGGAGATCCGGAGATTGCTGAATCCGCTTCTCTGCCACCGTGAACACATCCTGCATCCCGCCGACATACAGCTCCAGATTGGCATTCACCTGCTCGATGATCTGCCCCAGGTTCATGTAGGCGTTCTCTTCCGCCGTTCGCGCGGAACGCTCCACAAGCAGCACACTAACCAGAACTACGGCGACAATGGTCACAGTCACGGAAGACATCGAAATCAGCGACTGAATTTTGCGGAAATGGAAATTCCGAATCGCTTTGCCGATATAACGAAGCCAGCTCATAGCGGTTGGACTCCATTCCGGAATTCTTTAGGCGAGATCCCGAATTTCTTGCGGAAGCAAAAGCTGAAATAATTCGGATCGGCGAACCCGACACGCTCTGCTATTTCAAAGGACTTCATGTCCGTGGTCAGAAGCAAGTGCTTCGCAGCCTCCATCCTTAAGCCCATCAAATAACTCACAAAGGTCGTCTTCGTCTCCTTTTTAAAAATATTGCTGAAATATCCGGTGCTGATGTGGAACTGCTTGCATACCTTGCCGATGGAAAGCTCGCAGTCCTGATAATGCTCATTCATGAACTGCTTCGCTTCTTCTACCAGCTTCTGGTAGCCGGTCTGCCGCTCACTCGCAATGGATCGCTTCAAGGTGAAGCAGATCCCCGTAAACCAGCCCTTGGCTTCAGCCGAATAATTCAGCCGGGAGAACTGCCCCAGGAAAGCGCCCGTTTCTCCAAACAGCGCATCCAGATTTTCATGCATTTCCTGCGCGGCCTTAACCACAGCGGTCAGCATCAGAAGCAGGTATGCCTGCAAATCCTGATCTGTAGTGCGGCTATCCAGCAATCCGTTAAACAACTCATCCAGCAATTGCTCAAGCTCCTCATCGCTTCCGAGCTTCAGGCAACGGATGAGTTCTCGTTCCTTCTCTTTATCAAATATGAAGGGCACAACCTGCCTCATCTCCACATCATCAATCCAGATGACCTTGTTGTTGCCTAATATAAGCTGGTAATCCAGTGCCCGCATCGCATCCTGATACGAGGAATTGAGCTCGCTAAGCTCATTAACTGCCGAACCGGCTCCGATGGTCAGAGTCAGCTTCAAATAGCGTTCAGCCGTATAGCGGATCTCTTCAAGCAGCTTCAGTGTCCTGCTCGTCATTTCTTCGTGATCACGGCTGTCGAATACAGCCAGAACAATGACCGCGTTGAGATGAATGAATACAAGAGACCTGGAGCAGCGGCTTACCAGCTCTTCAGCGACATTCAACACGGCAAACAGCTGGAGCTCGGGGTCCTTCTCCTGAATTTCGTCTCGATGAATGACAGCAACCATATATCCTTCGCCCTGCAGGTCAAGATCATATTGGCTGCATTTTTCGAGGATTTCTTCCCTGCCCAGCACATGGCTGACAAGGCTGTTCAGGAACAGACTGCGAAGGACCGGAAGGTTTCGGAAATAATGCTCCTTGAGTTGCTGAATATCCTCCTTCGCCTGGCGTTGTTGATCCAGCCTGACCTTCACTTTATCGAGCACGGCACACAATTCTCCGGCAGAGAAGGGCTTGAGCAGATAGTCGTCAATGCCAAGCGAAACCGCTCTCTGAGCATATTCGAATTCCTCAAATCCGGTCAGAATAACGATTTTCGTGTCCGGATACACAGAACGGATCCATTCCGACAGCTGAAGACCGTTCATGAAGGGCATCTGAATATCCGTCACCACAATGTCAGGCAAATATTTCTCGACCAGCTCCATGGCTTCTCTTCCATTTTCAGCCGTATCTACCACCTCGCAGCCGATACTCTGCCAATCTATCAAATGCAGCAATCCTTCTCTTACATCGACTTCGTCATCCACCAGCAGCAGCTTGTACATCCGAATCAACCTTCTTCATCTAGGATTCTCACTCATTTCCAACAACCGATTCTACCCGATACTTGCATTTTTGTAAACGGTTTCTAAACGTTGCTGCTGCATCCGATCCACGACCTTGGTCCAGTTTCATTTTCCGTCCCTGGTCTATTTAAGTATTCCAAGTATTTCGATACCATGTTAATATCAAATGGAACAGACCATTTGGGAATTGTTAACCAATTATAATGTGGGTGTGGAATAAATATGAACAATGTACAAACCAAACAAATTTATGTCTTGCTCAGCAATCCCAATACCGTCGTCGCTAAAATGATCGGCTTTTACACCAGAGCCCCTTATAATCATGCATCCATTGCGTTCGATTCGGAGCTTAAAGAAATGTACAGCTTCGGCCGCAAGCATCCGATGCTTCCGATCCTGGGCGGCTTTGTTAAGGAAAACATTCATTCCCGCGTCTTCGACAAGGCTTCTTGTGCGATATACAGCTGTACGGTCAGTGAATCTGTATACCATCAAATGAGAGACTACGTCCGTCAATTTGAGGAGAATAAGGACTTGTACAGCTATAATTTCCTTGGCATTCTTGGCGTCGTGCTTAACATGGAGCTCGGAGGAAAAAATTCCTTCTTCTGCTCCCAGTTTGTGAGCAGCGTGTTTCTGAATTCAGGCATGCAGCTGTTGGACAAATCCGCTTGTTTGACGACGCCTGACGACTTGTCTACCTGCTCCTGCCTGAAGCTTCATTTCCGGGGGTCGCTGAACCACTACCGGGATAAATATTGCCATTCCAAGGCCGGATACGCGTTGCAGGAAAGAACCTTATTCCCGGCTAAAGCCAATTAATCACCGCAGAAATGATAAAAGGATCATCCGTCGGAAGCAAAGCTCCGCAGATGATCCTTTTTTTAGGAAATTTGAAATTATCCTTGTACTATTTTGCTCAAATGATAACCAGCACTCACAAAACCGCAGCGTTCATAAAAAGGCTTGCTGGAGAAGCTGCTCTCCCGGGCAATCGAAACATGCAGCTGTGAGCTATGGCGCACAGCGCCCCAGCGTTCGGCCTCATCCAGCAGACGTCGCCCTATCCCCTGTCCCCGATGTTGATCATCGACGATCAGAGCTGTAATAAAAGTTACAGGTTTACTCATATCATGCGTCTGATGCTGCTTAAGAAATACCGTACCTACCACCTTGCCATCCAATTCGGCAACCAGACAGGACATTTGCTCATGATTTTCCAGCATGGCAAGCCGCTCCTTCAATACATTGACCGTTGTCGGATAACGCAACTGCCGCATCAATGGAATCATGTACTGCACATCTGCGCAGGAACTTCTTCGAATCACCAGGACAGGACTGCAAACCTGACTACTCAATGGGACCACTCCACCTTTTGATATACTTGCCGCAGTTCTCCAAAAGCTGCGGACTAGGGTAACAACCTATGGTTGTTACTATCAGTTGATCGATGATTCTACTCTGTAGGCAACGTGTGAAGTGTGCTTACGATCGCTGTTGTTCACGGATTTCTCTAACTGAACTAAGCCATTAAATAGTAGAAATCCGCTCACAAAGGCGAACGCTTACGCTTTATGCTTCCGAAGTAGCTTTCTTACAGAAAGCTTTTAACACTTCACACTTTTGCCTTTTCTACGTAGCTTCTTTCGTGTAACTGATACAGAACCAAAAATAGCTTTACTCCTATTCTCCTGCTAGAGGAGCCGAAATGCAAGTACATAATTGCGAAATTCGCTAATATTCGACAAGTTACCACAAATTATTTAAAACTTTGTCTAAATCCGAGTTCAAAAAGTCAGCTTTCAGCACCGAGAAGGTTGCGAGAACCCGAAGAAGGAGGAACGGAGTGTAGGCAGAACCTACATGAGTAAAATGCTTCCAAAGGAAGCATACCTCGTAAGCATCCGCTTGGACTTCCAGGGTGAACGCAAGATTCGATGTCGAATCAACCCCTTGGAACACTTCGTAATCAAAAGATGACTTTTTGAACAACCTCTTCGAAGGATTCGACCTGTTTCAGCCTCTGCAAAAAGTCTCTCGTCTCTGCTTCATCCCCGCTCAGCGTCTGAATTCCGGTCATCCATTCGTTCCATTGGAGCTCGATGGATGCCGTCGCCTCGCGCAGTCTCCGGGAATAGCCTTGGGCATAATACTCAATAAGCCTTTGGCCGGCTTCCTCTACGGCGTCCTGAAGCACAGCAGCAAGCGGCTGTTCCAATGCCTGTTTTAGCTCGCGTCTCCCACCCCCTTCGAAAAATAGTTTCGGGCTCTTAAAGAAGCTGTCATAGTCTGCCGCCGCCAAGCTGTGTTCAAGTCTTCTCTTCATAAGAGAAGGGGTGTCCCAGGGACTCCTGTGCTCGGTGATAAATACAGGAGCATCTTCAAGCTCAAGGATGAGCTCGTCTAGCCCGCCGCGAATGTGGCTCGACATCATGCTTTCGCATTTCTTTTCCAATCGCAGCGAGGTGGCCTGGAGCTCCCTTTCAAGTTCTATAGAGAGCTGGCTCAACCAACCGTGAAAGGAAGCGCCGAATCTGGCTCGCCTTGAACCCGCTTCCTCAGACAGCAAAGAGGGATGGAAAAATTCCTGGAACAACTCCCCTGCGTACAGCTTCAGTCGGTTCCTAGCATGGAAAAGTAATTCCTCCGCCTCCTGCCTGAGTTCAGGAAGTCGAACCTCGCCCGTAAGCCTGGCTGTAAAAGCCAGCACCGCCTTCGTGTCCTCTTGCAATCTCGCAAGCTTCTCTTCGCGCTGCTCCCGGCTGTGTTCCAGTGCCTGCTGCCATTCTTTAGCCTGCGCAAGAACAGTTTGCAGCTCTTGCGATGCCGATTCCAGTGCCAGATGGGTAAGCTGACGGTTGATAAATGCATAGAAGTCCTGCTCAAATGCTGCCAATCCCGAAGCGTCCAGCAGGGAGAAATCCCCTCGCTCTTTGGCCTGACGGGCAAGCTTGCTGGAGAGGGCGAAAACCTGCGGTTCCGTAATACCAGCCCGGATTAAGCCTTCTTTAACATAGCCGGTTACTTCAGCAAGCTCCTCGCTGGATGAAGCAAGATCCGCCGCATTGACGATAAAGAACATTTTGTCCAATGCGAAGCTGCCTTTTACTCTGCCAAGATGGGTTAGAAACTGCCGGTCCACTCTGGAAAAGGCATGATTATAATACGTCACGTAGAGCAGCGCATCGCTTTGCTTCATATACTCAAAGGTGACTCCGGTGTGCCGCGCATGAATGGAGTCGGCCCCCGGTGTATCGACGATGGTCAGCCCCTGTTCCGTCAATGGACAGCTATAGTAGAGATCCATCCACTCTACAAAGCAGGCTTTGCCCTCCTGAGCTGCGTAAGCGGCAAACTCCTCGATATCCGTTAACTGCTGTGTCCCCAATTTCCTCTCATGAGCTTCCCATTGAGACGCCGCGGCTTTCAGGAAGCTGTAATGGGTTCTGCCCGGTGCAGGAATCTCGTCCGGCTTAAGCCGAGCCACTTCCTCTCTCCAGCGATTCGCTTTCCACCTGCCAAGCTGAAGCGCCTCATAGGAATGGGCGAGATCGGCCTGCATCGCCTCCGCCGACTTGAAGGCGATGCAGGCCTCCTTGTGCGCCCGTCCGGCTGGGGGCGCAACAATGCGCGTAATCGCCGCCGTTGTCGGATGCGGCGATACGGGCAGGACGAGTTCGCCGAGCAAGGCGTTGGCGAACGAGGATTTGCCTGCGCTGAAGGCACCGAACAGCGCAATGGTGTAGCGGCCCTCGCGCAGCTGGGCCGCCCGGGCGCGAAGCTCCCGCACACCCGAGCCGAAGGCCGGGTAGGGGGCGAGCGCCTCCGCCGCCGCAGCCAGCTGTGCTGCTGCGGCGTGCAGCCGTTGCCGGCCCACCGCGTCGGTGGCCGGCAGGGCCGTGCCCGCGCCAGCCGCGCGAGGCTGCGGCGCGGGCGTCGGCGCCTGCGGCTGCCGCTGCGCCGCTGGGCGCGGCAGCGCGGCGGGGACGCCCCTTCCTTCCCCTGCCTCTGCCTTTGGCAGAAGGCCTGCGGGGAGGGGCGTCCAGGCACCGAGCAGCGCATCCAGCTGCTCGGCCGTTTCACTTGCGGCTGCGCTCTGCGCCTGCAGCCGCTCGGCCGCCCGCACACGCTCAGCCAGCTCCGCGTGCCGCGCGGCCAAACCGGCTTGCTCCGCCGCAAGGCGTGGAGCAAGCTCCGCCAGCAGCCCCTCCGCAAGCGCGAGGGCTGCCCGGCGATAGCGGCCTCGAATCTCGGCCGCCACCGCCGAAGTATAATGAAGCGTATATTCGCCGGAGATCACAGCCCCGCTCCTGGCCTGATTTTCAATCCAGGCTGCCTCCATTTGCGGCATCTCTTCTTCCAGCCGAGCTTCCCGTTCCGCATCCCAAAGCTCCGAGGCTTTCCCCAGCTTGCGGATCATATCGCGCACATGCCAATCGATCTGCGCTTTTACCTGCTCATCCAATCTCTCGAGGAACTCCTGTTGCCTTCGTTGCCGCTCCTGAATGCTCTTATTTTTGAACAAGCGAAATCCCGGTTTGGCCTCAGCCTCACGGCTTTCCAGATACTTCTCTGCCGTCTCCCGCAAATCCGCGGTCATAAGATAGGCATTCTCAAGCAATTGATCCAGCTTTATTGTCCATTCTCGGCGAAGCGCGGCTTCCGGTGGTTCCTCCTGTCTAGAGGACATACGAAGCTCCAGCTCCTGGAGCTCCTGGCGAAGCTGATCAACGGTCACTGCTTCGTCACCCGCCAATGCCTCAAGCTCTTGGCGTCTCTCTCCTGCCGCTTCCTCGGTTCTTTTCTTGAACTGCCGTGCTTCATGATGCAGAGAGCAAGCAATACTGAATTCCAGCAGCGCCGCCTTCCGATCCAACAGTTCTATCACGACCCGCTTCAGCTCGGGCAGCTGATTCCGTTGATGCTCCGGCTCCTTTAAAGAGGTAGTGAAGATGGCGGCCGGAGCAATTCCCCAGACCGAGAAAGCATGCTCAACCGATTTCATGTACTGCTCAAAGGTCTGTTCTTCTTCCTGATGCTTGTCGACCTGGTTAATAATCAGATAGAGCGGCTTCTCCCATTCCGCGATACTGCGCGCGAAGCTCAGGTTGCTGCCGGATTGCACATGGTTATAATCCATGATATAGAATACAATATCCGCAAGATGAAGCGCTGAACTCGTTGCAAGCGCATGTGCCGCCTCACCAGAATCCACGCCCGGCGTATCCAGCAGCACGCCGCCATGACGAAGCAGGGGAATATCTCTCCAGATAGATACCCTTTCGTACTTCGCTCCATCACGGCAATAATCGTTCAATGCTCCGTCAAACGCACTTAGAGACTCCTGCGGGAGCTTCTCCCCTGCCTCATGACCACCGCCGATTGCCGGAGTCAACTGCATTCTCGGCGCACCGTCACGCAGCGCAGCAATATTAGCGGTCGTTGGAAGCGGACCTGAGGGCAACACGGAAGAACCGCAAAGTGCATTAATCAGACTTGATTTTCCTGCTGAAAAATGACCGCAAATCGCTATTGTCAGTTCTCCGGACAACTGTTTTTCAATCAAATCCTTCACTTTGCTTGCCGAATCCGCGGCGCCTTGTTCCAGATACCATGCTTCCAGCCGTGAGAGCTTTCCAGCCAAATCAGATTCAATTGCCGCCGTCATCTTCAAGTCGCTTCGTCCTCTCTGTCCATATCTCCCTTCATTTTATCATGGATATTTATTCGATTTAAGCTTTTACAGTGATATTAATCATTGCCAATTTGAGATAGATAAAAAATGTCTATCGACGTACATTCAAAGAAGAAAGACCGCTTTAGGATAAATAAAGAGCCGACAACCACGAGTTTCAAGCTCGTTGGTTGTCGGCTCTTCTGCGTCTTAGCGTCCGGCTTTCTGATTACAGACCCATTTCAAGCCAACTTGGCCAGAAGTGTTAGGCTGCCACTATGTTTCGTCAATAAGTGTGTTCAAGACTTCTTGCACATTAGGAGAGGCATTTATTTTCCCCTGTACTTTGATGCTTTCTATGGATTCTCTCGCCAAATCAGGTGTAACATCTTCTGAAAATGTCAGTATGCCAGTCATTTTAATGTTTGCCTTTTTGTTGGATGTCTTTAATTCTTCTAGATCCCTACGAGTAATAGTAACAATTCCAAGAGCAGCAGAGCTTGGTTTGCCGATAATATTCTCGTTGAACTCTGCCAAGAGATCATCCAATCCAATGCCGTTTCTTTTCATGCAAAAAACCTCCTAAAATATATTTTTATTTTATACATGCTGCATGTATGTATTTAGCCAAAAGAATTATATTTTTGTAATTCTCTTTTGTTTGTCTCATTTTTTGACTTCAACAACGATACCTTGGTCATTTATTACAACATGAGAAGTCAGGGCTTTATCGAGAACCGGCAACCCCAAAAAATCAACAATATCCTTTGCCAAATTAAATCTTTGCCACGCTTCTGCTTCGTTTTCCTGTGGGTATATTGTCGGCATCATCCAAACATTACAAATCAACAAAAACAGTTCCGCTGTTAATTTCGGATACTTTGCTTTGATTGAACCATCGTTTATACCTTCTTCAATAAGTTCAGCATATTTTGACGCTAAGAAGGTTCGCTGTTTTTCCATATATATCTTAAAAGCTGTCGGGCTGCTATCAATCAATGGAAGGATTTGAAAGTGAAGTACGGCATACTCTTCGCTCTCGTTTAAAATTTGCAAGGTCAGTTTTATTTTTTCTAAACCATTTATGTCAGTGCGGACCTTGATTTTTGCAAAAGGGTCTATATCATTAAATAATTTATCAGTCAGCGCAAAAAAAACTTCTTCCTTTGTTTTGAAATGGTGATAAAAGGCTCCCCGTGTCAGGCCGCCCATTTCATCGACTATATCAAGAATTGTTGTTTGCTCATAGCCCTTTTCGATAAACAGCTTTAATGCAGCGTCAAGGATGATCTGCTCTGTTTCTTCGGGATATTTGTTTCGTGGCAAGTCATTCACCCCATTACATACATTGTGTATGTATACAAATTATCCTACACGGTGTATGTTTGTCAAGAGGGCATTCAAGCCTTTGTAAAATAGAGCGTGCGACTTCGGGCCAAATAAAAAGCGTCCTCCAGCTTGCGGAGAACGCTTTTACTTCATTTCGGCTTAGATGGTCGCAGCTTCGATCTGGTCCTGCTCGGAAGGAATCAGGATTTCGAATACTTTACCATGCTGCAGAATTGTTATTCCCTTATTTTTATCGC
The DNA here is from genome assembly GCF_018333295.1 of Paenibacillus apis. Taxonomy (NCBI): domain Bacteria; kingdom Bacillati; phylum Bacillota; class Bacilli; order Caryophanales; family Paenibacillaceae; genus Paenibacillus; species Paenibacillus apis. Next base: position 32,468 of record NZ_BORS01000019.1, on the reverse strand, counting down.
GCATTACCACGACCTCAGGCTTCACGGACATCCGCTCCAGATAATGCTTAGGCACCTCTCCGGAATCGCTGATCGTCACGCCCTCCAGCTCTTGCTCATCATTTTCCTTCAGATCGATCTCGATGACCTTCTCGAACATGTCCGAGAACAATTCAAAATTGTCGGTGTAGACGGAAATACATTTCATTTAGAATCTCATCCTCTGCTATCAATATCTTTTTTTGTCACTCTTCTATAGGTTTGCTGACTTGTGACCTTTTCATACGTTTCTTGCCTTCCCTGCACACATCAAGCAGCGGGCAGATCTGACAATTTGGATTCTGGGCCTTACAGTGGTATCTGCCGAAAAAAATAAGACGATGATGTGTAATCGTCCACTCTTCACGAGGTACTCTCTTCATGAGCTTCTGCTCCACCTCAAGCACGGAGTCCTTCCAATTGGCAAGCCCCAGCCGCTTGCTGACCCGTTCCACATGAGTATCCACTGCGATAGCCGGTACGCCGAAGGCATTGGAAACAACGACATTAGCCGTCTTCCGGCCGACGCCCGGCAGCTTGACCAGCTTGTCATGCTCCGAGGGTACGTCTCCGCCGTATTGCTCAATCAAGATCCGGCATAGATTCTGAATATGCTTGGCCTTGCTTCTGAATAATCCAATCCGCCGAATATCCTGCTCCAGCTCCTCCAAGGGTACAGAGATATAATCCTCGGGTGTCCTGTACTTCCGGAACAGATCCGCTGTCACCTTGTTCACCGTCGCATCCGTACATTGTGCTGACAGCAGGACAGCGATCGTGAGTTCAAAAGCATTGCTGTGATTGAGCTCGCAGTGTGCATCCGGGAACATGGCTGCGATGGTAGTTAATATATGCTTTGCTTGTCCGGCATTCACTCCAAAACATTCCCCCCTGCTCATGTAAAAAACCGTCCTGAGCGGGAGCCCCCGCATCAAGACGGTTCTTCTCACAGAAATGATTTATTGCTTTTCAACCTCTACCAGCTTATCGCCGCTAAAGTACAAAACAATTTTATCATTATCTTTGAGGGATTGCACGGTTAATGTCGTGTCACCTTGGTGAATATACAAATTCGATGTCACAGCAAAACGATAATTGTCATCCTGAATCGTGGAACGATAGACCAGAATGTCGTTATTGATCGAGTCATACCGTTGGAATTTCCGTTCCAGCGAATTCAGCACCTTAATTAACAATGTCCCGTCCACATCCTTGCGCAGCTCAACATGATCGGAGGTTGTCAGCGTAGCTGTTCCTGAGGTTACCGAGGTTCCGCGAATTACTTTTACCCCATTCGCAATCGAGTGTACTTCCGGTGTGCCGGAGAAGGACTTCACAGTTACCGAAGAAGCATCAACCGCAGTAACCTTGCCAAGCGTCAGCTTCACCACTTGCAGGGAAGCAGCCGTACGGCCACTGAAGGTCACATTCACAGTCTGCCCTGCTTGCAGGCTGGATACTGTAATCGCAGCTCCGGCATCATTGAGCAAAGTAGCCTTATCTACATAGAAATTGTCGGTAACGCCATTACTTGACGCCTGAATCCGGCTATTGGATGTATTCACTGAAGAAATTTCGAATTGAACCGTCTTTTTTATGGCCAATGTTTGCAAGGTATCCTGGTTCGCGCTCAAAATCGCGGTTACCGGATCTCCCGCCTTCAAGTCGGCAATCGTAGCCGAGGTCTTGCCGTACAGTTCTATCGAAGGAGCTGTGCCTTGATAAGGTATTGCCACGGTCTTACCGCTTGGGAGCAGGATCGAAACCTTCTTGGCCGCTGTATCGGTCGATACATAAGTGCCTTCATACTTGTAAAACACCTGGATCTCAAGCACACGATCTCCGATATGAGTCACATTAATTTTTCTGCCTTTTGTAAGCAGCGATTCAACTCCGGTCAATGTCGGAGTGGTTGAATTGTATTCCGCCTTGGTCTTGTCATCCACGGTAAAGGCATGCACCTTATTCGCAGAGTCCACAACCATCAGCGCTTTATACTTCGGCTCATAATTGACGACAGACAAATCGGTAAGCAATTCAGTTTGACGGCCGGTCACAATAATTTTAGTGACTTGCTCGTCAGGGCTGATCGTTAATTCTACCTGATCCCCGCCCTTCACATCGGCAATCAGATCCCCCAGCGTCGCATCGGCGATACCGTTAATCACGACAACCGGCTTGGCAGCGAGTGCTTTGATTTCTGCCTTGCCTGCGGAATTCGTGAAGCTGAGAAGTGTGCTTCCTTCCACGGACAGCAGGGTCCCCTTTACGATGCGTTCCATTGCTTTCGTAACTTCCAGACGGGTAAATACGCTATTTTTCACCGTATAGGTTACAGCAGCACCGGCTTGAAGCTCGGCTGCTCCACCCAACAGTTGATTTTGATAAATAAGAATTGAAGTGTCGTCATAATTATAGGTTTCGATCGCACCCGTAGCATCGTCCTTGATGCGAATCGTCTTGTCCGAGACGTTGACCAGATCGACCGTGCCTGTACCGGACTTATTAACAACGCCAGATTTTACCTGGATGATCACGGGCTTCTTCGCCGACGTAAAGGTTTCTCTTTGCACGATAATCGTGCTATCTTCAGTCAAACTATCCACTGAAATGGCATTCCCGTTCTGATCCAGGAATGAAGTAGAGCTATCATAGGTATACTCAATAGAATTATTGTTGACCAACATGAGCAGGCGGTTGTCAGAAAGCTTCTTGAGCAGCGTGCCTTCTGTTTTCTCCAACTGCTGGCTGGCATCGCGAACCTCCACATAGGCTGCCGAACCAATTTTGTCTACAACTAATACTTTGGTATACAACTGAATCGCAGTTCGCGAGCTCTTGGCTTCGGAATCCTTTGTAAAATAGACGGAACGGTTATCCAGCGCAAAGCTCTTTAACTGTCCATTCGTAAACAAGGTCAGCTTCGAATCGGTCAATTCGGTAACAATGCCTTCATAGACATTGCTGTAGCCCGGAGTAACATACTCACTGCCGCGGCTTAAGAAGGTTGCGAGCTGGGCACGTGTTACTTTGCCTAACGGATCAAATCGGTTTCCTTCAACCCCTTTCGTCAGCTCAAGCTGCACGGCAACATTGACATACCCTCTGGCTGCTGGTGAAATGCTGGTATGGTCGGCAAAGCCGGTCGCAGCACTTCCAGCCGATTTAGCCTTGTCTTCTTGTCCCAAAGCCCGTACGAGCAGCTTGGCAACCCACTCTCGGGTAGCCGTCTTCGCCCCCCAGGACTCACTCGCTCCCGTCGTGCTAAGCTCCTCTGTCTTATCAATGAGTTTCTCGCTCAGAGCCAGCTCCAGATAAGGTTTAAAGTAGGCGTTAACCTTCATTTCTTCCGGTGCACCGCTGCCGCTGCCCAGCTTGCTCTCCAGGTTCATAAAGCGAACTGCCATCGTAATCGCTTCCTGTTGAGTAACACTGTCAGAAGGCCGGAACTTCCCGGCATCTCCTAAAATGATTCCTTCTGCAGCGAGCTTGTAAATATGCTTTTCCGCCCAGAAGCCGTCACTTACGTCGCTAAAAAGAAGTGCCGAGGCTGTCGAAGTTGTTACCGCCGTGCTCTGGGCTTCTTCAGCGAACACCGCCGCTCCTCCGCTGAGGCACATCGCCGTAACAAGCATGGTGGAAACTGCCCTCTTGGTGCTGCGTTTAAAAGTACGTTTATAAGATGACATTACATTCTCCCCTTTACAAATGTTCACTTACCATGTTTCGACAACCAAGGCCCATGTTCCTCTAAATCCTGATTATTTTCTTGTCATCGGATATTCAAGTTCTACATGCCCCATCAGACTCTCTGTCTGCTGACCATCCACGAGCAGCTCGATCGACTCGATCTCCTGGAACTGAAAAAGCGTGTTCTGCAAGGCCTCGACGGCCAACGCTTCCCCGCCGGCTCCAAGCCTGGCTTCATCAGGAAGAGTGATATCGACAGTCAGCATCCCTTCTGACAGCGTGGCCGAACGGAACTCAACCTTCCAGAGTGGAAGCAGCTCCGAATCCCCGCTGTCCTTTAATGTCTCGAGCGCTGCCATATACTTGTCCTCATCCTTGGCATAGCGAATGGTCTGCTCTTTTTCGGTCAGTTCATTTAATTGATCATCCGTATAATAGCTCTTAATGCTCAAAGTCTGTTGTTCAGGCGATTCCGTTCCAGTCTCGCCGCTCGTATTCTCAGCATTATTGCTGCCTTGATGATTAGTAGCCGGGCCAGCACCTTGTTCGACCTGTGGCTCCTCATTCCCTGACGTCTGAGCTGTTCCGGGCTTTTGACCGCATCCGGAAGCCAGTGCAAGCAATAACACCAGGCCGCAAATTCTCCAACTCATTCGGTTCATCTCTCATCCTCCTTCTGAAATCCGGATTATTGAAGTCCGAGATATTCCTTGATCCCTTTTACAATACCTGCTGCGACACGGTCTTGAAAATCCTCCGTATACAGTTTGGCATTGTCGCTCTTGTTGCTCAGATAACCGCATTCAAGCAGAACGGCGGGCATCTTTGTCTCTCTGGTGACATGCAGGCTCTTGGAACGAACCCCGCGGTCCGTGAGACCGGAGGAGGCTACGAGGTACTTATGCATGACCTTGGCCAGCGCCAGGCTTTCAGACCGGGTATAATACGTCTCTACGCCGCTTGCAGTTGCGCTGCCGGCATTGGCATGAATCGAAATAAACAAATCCGCATTTAAATCATTTGCAATTTTAACCCGATCGCTTAACGAAGGATAAGTATCGCTGCTGCGAGTCAATACAAAATCAATATTTGTTTCCTTCTTTAGCAGCTCTTGAACCTTCAGCGTCACGGCCAGATTGAAGTCCTTTTCTTTCTTGCCGGTAACACTGATCGCTCCCGGATCCTTCCCGCCATGGCCCGCGTCAATAACGACCAGCTTCTTGCCATTCGAGCCCGGGATTGATACTTCCTTATTCAAGTCAAGTATAATCAGGCCGTCGTTCTCATTAATGAGCTCACCCATTTTAACCACATTCATATCAAGGACAATCCGAACTGTGGACGGATTATTGTTGTACAGGGAATATCTAACCTTTGAGACTTCCGGATATTCCGTGATATCAATGAACCCGTTCTGTGTAGAATCCAGATGATATCCCGATGAGAACGTATCCGCAAATTTGGTGTTCGGCAGGTCAATGACAACACGCTGCGGGTTAGCCATGGTAAAGACATTAGGGGTTACATTTTGATCCACCGCGATCATAAGACGATTGTCGCTGAAGCTGATGCCTCCGACATTCGCCAGATTGTCAGTCTGACCGGGTTGAGTCCCCGAGTCTGTGTCCCCTGGCGGAGTCCCCGTATCGCCATCGCCGCCATCTCCCGGGCTTGTCTCGCCGCCATTCCCTCCTGCCGGAGTTACCAGGTATACCGTCTTCAGTTGATTATCCCAGCTTACAGAGAGCCCCATCTGTTCTCCCAAGAAGCGGAGCGGGACAATGACCGTATCGCTAACCAGCTTCGGAGCCACAGGCATCTGAATCTTTGTTCCGTTTACGAGCGCCGTGCTCTGATCCACGACAAGTTTCATTACTGTATCCTGCTGCTGTATAGTTACCGTTCGCGTCTTCTTCTCCCAATCGACGACATAACCAAGCTCTTCCACGACGACACGAATCGGAATCATAACCGATCCATTGATATTCTGAACCTGCCCGTTCTTGCTGAGCTCCAGCTTGTTACCATCCAGATAAATGCTGGTTCCCCCCGCAGCGGCCTGTCCAGTTTGAGGAAATAAAGCAAACCACATGACAAAAAACAATAATGCTGCTAATCCTTTTTTCATCCGTCACCCCTACCCTTTAGATATTTGCCTTATGATGACCGGACGAGATACCTGCTTCCAGGCATCACCAGACGACATAATAGACGCTTGGAACAGGCAAAAGTTGCGAAAAAATGCTAATTTATTGCCAAAAAAAGACCTCGGAGCGAGCCCCGAAGTCTTCATCTTCAAATAAATTATTTTGAGTATGGATGCTCAAGCTCCACATGTCCCATAAGAGTCTCCTCTGTCTTTCCATCCACCATAAGCTCAAGCTGCTTCACTTCATCAAACTGGAAGAAGGTCTGCAGCAAGGCATCGACAGCAAGCGCTTCTCCTCCCGCACCCAGTCTCGCTTCATCCGGCACTGTAATATCTATGGTCAGCAGTCCATCCTTAAGCTCTACTTGCCGCAAGATAATCTTGTTCCAAAGAGACAAGGTTCCCGGCTCCGCTGTCTGAAGTGCTGTGAAAGCTGCTTCATACTTGTCCGTCTCTGCAGGGTATGAGATCTCCCGCTCAACAGCTGTGAGCTTATCTAAATTATCATCGGTAAAGTAAACTTTAATCGTACTTGTCAGCATTTCCGGTTCCACACTTGAGTTCTCCGTATTCTCAGGGTCAACCGTCTCCACTGCGCCGCTTGCTCCTGAGGAGTCAGGCTCGGCAGCATCAGGGGCTGTAATCCCGGTATCCGTGTTATTGCCATTGCTCTCTCCTGGCGCTGATGCTTGGGGCTTATCGCCACAGCCGGCCAATCCAAGCATGAATACCAGCATCAGGATCATCCATCCCGTCTTCTTCATGTCAAAAACCCCCTATTTTTAGCTTGCGAAGACCCTATAATATTATAGACCAAGGTATTCCTTGATTCCAGCTACAATTCCCTCCGCAACTCTCTGTTGAAATTCATCTGTGTACATTAGCTTTTCATCATTGGAATTACTCAAATAGCCTACCTCCAGCAATACTGCTGGCATAGTCGTCTCACGGGTCACATGAAGACTCTTCTGTCTGACTTTGCGATCAGCGAGTCCAGTTGACGATACAAGATGCTTATGCATCACATCTGCCAAGGGAATGCTATCTTCTCGGGTATAGTACGTTTCAGAGCCAGTAATACTGCTCATTCCTTCAATACTGTTTCCATGAATAGATATAAATAGTGTTGCATTCAGATTATTTGCAAATTCGGCCCGCTCATTAAGCTCCAGATGGACATCGGTAGTGCGCGTCATCGCAAAATCAAATTCGGTTTCCTGTTTAAGGAGCTGTTCTACCTTGAGAGACACAGCCAGAGCGAACTCTTTTTCCAGCTTTCCAGTAATACTAACGGCTCCTGGTTTAATGCCGCCATGCCCTGCATCAATAACAACAAGAGGTTTGCCGGTACCTGTAACCGGATAACCAGACACAGCTGTCAAATCAACGGTAAACAGATCCGTTCCATCAATATTCATTTGATATTCAACCCGATGATTCAAGTCTACCACAATCCGAATCGTCGAAGTCCCCTGATCAAAGATCGAATAACGCACCTGTGATACATCCGGATAATCCGCTACTGCAAAGGCACCGTTATTGGATGCATCCAGAGGCAGCAAGGATGCGAAGCTATCCGAAAATGCAGCGTTCGGAATATCCACAACCAAACGTTCAGGACCACTCAGCAGGAAGACATTAGGCTTAACTCCCGGATCTGCAGAAACCTTTAGCCGATTATCGCTAAAGCTGATTCCGTATATGTATGACTTCCCTTGTTGCTCAGAAGAGCTATTGTCAGTCCCCGTAGTTGGCGGGACAACTTCAGAGGAGGTGTTCTCCGAAGAGTTGTTCGCTGGCGCCTCACTTCCCATGCCCGGTTGGACTTTACCGTCTGAGCCGTCGCTTGGTGTAGTCAGATAAGCCGATTTGGTCTGATTATCCCAGCTGACGGTCAGGCCTGTCTGTTCACCGACAAATCGGAGCGGAACCAATGTGACGCTATTTTGAATAATCGGAGGAGCTGTCAGCTTGACAGTTGTTCCATTCACAATTGCTTCACTGTGGTCTACCTTTAAATTCAACGTATTCGCACCTTGGACAATTGTAATCGTCTTGGCATTCTGATCCCACTCAACCTCATAACCCAAGCTCTCGACAATGACTCTTAGAGGGACGACCGTGCTGCCGTTAACAACCCCGGCTTTGGCCTGCTCGGGCTGCTCCAGCTCAACCCCGTCCAAAAAGATATGGGTGTCCCCCGATGCCGCATTCGACAGGCTCGGAAATGCGAGGAAACAAAATAGCAATGCGATCAGACATCCGATTTTTTTCATTCTGATATCCCTACCAATCTCGTAATTTACCGGACTTGGCCCCAAATAGAACCATGGCAATGAACCGACAACAACCTACAATAAACATTACTAATTGCTTCCATAATATCAGAAAATCTTCCTGACTGATAGACTTATATTTTCATAGAAGAACAAAAAAAGACAACCTCCGATAAGTGAAGCAAATATCGAACCTTCCAAGGCGGTGATAGCAAATGATGAAGGACTGTCCTCTTTGTCAGCTTAAGTTAATAGAACAGCAGCAGCTCGTCATTCGAAATGAACATTGCATCTTTCTTCAAACACCTCAAGAGGTATTGATCGGTTCAGGGTTGATTGTTCCTATTCAGCATCGTGAGACCGTGTTTGACTTAACTAAAGAGGAATGGTCTTCAACCTTTTCCCTATTACATAAAGTAAAGGCTCATTTGGACGAGAAGCATCAGCCTCAAGGGTACAACATCGGTTGGAACTGTCACCCTGTCAGAGGCCAGCACATTATGCACGCCCATTTGCATGTGATTCCTCGATTCAGTGATGAGCCTTATGCAGGCAAGGGAATTCGGCATTGGTTGAAAAGTTCGGACAACATGCGAAATATCCAGACACCGTAAAAAAAAGTGGGCTGCACGAATCTATGCAGTTTGGCGCGGTGCTGCACTGAGTGGCGCGGTGCTGCACTGAGTGGCGCGGTGCTGCACTAGACTTGGCGGAGTGACCGGAGCAAAATTAGTGCCAAGAGGCATTAAAATTGCAAATGCGAGTGTTGATGGGACGGACCCATGTAAGATGCAAGGATAGACTAAAAAAGCTGGGCGAGGAACAAGGTCATATCAGACCTTACATTCTCGCGCAGCTTTTTTTGGGGGCTTACTAGACAGCCGCCCCTTCTCTTACTTGTTACTTAGTTAGCAACCTGCTACACAGTTTAAGCAAATTTCTTCTGCTCGTATGCGGAGATCAGATCCTCGTGCTGAAGAGTCAAGCCGATGTCATCCAGCCCCTGGAGCAAGAACTGGCGGCGATGCTCGTCAAGGTCGAAATCCAGATCCAGACCGTAATCGTCGGTCAGCTTCTTATTTTCCAGATCGACGTGCAACTGATAGCCTTCATGTGCAGCCGTACGCTGGAACAGCTCCTCCACCTGCTCTTCGGATAACTTAATCGGCAGAATTCCGTTCTTGAAGCAGTTGTTGTAGAAAATATCAGCGAACGACGGCGCAATTACTGAGCGGAAGCCATAGTCCAGAATCGCCCAAGGAGCGTGCTCACGGGAAGAGCCGCAGCCGAAGTTCACGCGGGAGATCAGAACGGATGCTCCTTCATAACGCGGCTTATTCAGCTCGAATTCCGGATTGACATTCCCCTCGGTATCAAAACGCCACTCATAGAACAGGAATTGCCCAAAGCCTGTGCGTTCGATCCGCTTCAAAAACTGTTTAGGTATAATAGCGTCAGTGTCCACGTTAACCCGGTCAACCGGACCGACGATGCCCGTCATTTTTTTAAATGCTTCCATAGTCCTTCTTCCTCTCTTTCGCTTAGCTTACGACTTCGCTCTTGATATTCCATTCGCGCACATCCACGAACCGTCCCTTGATCGCAGCCGCCGCAGCCATAGCCGGGGAGACGAGATGCGTTCTGCCGCCGCGTCCCTGGCGACCCTCGAAGTTCCGGTTGGAGGTTGACGCACAGCGTTGTCCAGGTTGGAGAACATCGGGATTCATCGCCAGACACATACTGCATCCTGCTTCACGCCATTCAAAGCCTGCTTCCTTAAATACTTGATCCAGACCTTCCTTCTCTGCCTGAATCTTGACGCGGCCAGAGCCGGGAACGACAATTGCCGTTACTTTATCCGATACCTTGTAGCCCTTGGCAACTGCCGCAGCTGCACGCAGATCCTCGATCCGGCCGTTGGTGCAAGAACCGATAAATACATAATCGATCTCAATATTCGTCATCGGTGTTCCAGGCTCAAGCCCCATATATTCAAGTGCTTTCTCTGCAGCTTTACGTTCATTATCACTAGTAAAATCAGAAGGATTCGGCACGCGGTCCGTAATGCTTGTGCCCATGCCCGGGCTGGTTCCCCAGGTAACCTGCGGAATCAGAGAATCTACATCAAACAAGACTACACGGTCATACTCCGCACCTTCATCTGTCGTCAGCTGCTTCCACTGTTCAACAGCCTGTTCAAAGCTGTCTCCTTGAGGAACATGCTGCCGTCCGCGCAAATAATTAAAGGTCGTCTCGTCAGGCGCGATCAATCCTGCTCTTGCGCCGCCTTCGATCGACATGTTGCACACGGTCATGCGTTCTTCCATGGACAGCTCGGTGATCGCTTCACCGGTATACTCGATAACATATCCGGTAGCAAAGTCTGTACCATACTGTGCAATGACACCCAGAATCATATCCTTCGCAGTTACTCCAGGCTTACGCTTACCGACGAATCTCACTTCCAGTGTCTTGGCTTTCGCTTGCTGCAGACATTGCGTGGCAAGCACATGTTCAACCTCACTCGTTCCGATTCCGAAGGCCAGTGCGCCAAATGCGCCATGCGTGGAAGTATGGCTGTCTCCGCATACGATGGTCTTGCCCGGATGGGTCAAACCAAGCTCGGGCCCCATAACGTGAACTACGCCTTGGTCAATCGTATCGAGATCGTAAAGGGTTACGCCAAAATCCCGGCAGTTCTGCGACAAGGTGTCGATCTGCTGCTTGGAGATCGGATCTGAAATGTTGAAGCGGTCTTTGGTAGGAACGTTGTGGTCCATGGTCGCAAAGGTCAGCTCAGGACGGCGCACCTTGCGCCCGCTCAGGCGAAGTCCCTCAAAGGCTTGAGGAGATGTGACCTCGTGAACGAGATGCAAATCGATATACAAAATGCTCGGCTTGCCTTCCTCTTGATAGATTACGTGATTGTCCCAGATTTTTTCATACATCGTCTTTTTAGTAGTCATATCATTCACCCCATACCGAAATTATCGGACATTGCTTATTGGAATAAATATATCACGCCTCATGTCATAGTTCCAAGATATAATAACTATAGCTTTGATAGGATTGCCCTATAAGAGGCGGTTCAGGGCATCATCAAGGAACTGGCAGTATACCGTGACAGATTGGGTAGCTCAGGATTCTCCACGAGCCATACAAGAAATGTATGGCGAAAATAAGAACGTATTAAAGAATGTGCTTCCAATCACAAAACCTCTGTGAAAAAAATCATATGCTCATTTCAGAATTCCAATGCGTTAAGAGGTGCTGCGAACGATGAAGAAATACGCGAAGCCCGCTTTCTTAATTATATCTTGCATGATTGTTGTTTTCGCCGTTTGGAATTCCTCATCCCCCATTGAGCAGGAATCAACGGCTGAGGAGCCGGAGATTCAGCACATGAATCAGCCGCCGGTCGAACCGGTGATTCAACGCGAAGGCAATATCGTCAATATTGAAATGACCGCCCAGGTCACGGATGTGGAAATATCGGAAGGCGTATTCTACAATGCCTGGACCTTTAACGGAACCGTGCCCGGTCCCGTCATCCGGGTGAAAGAAGGCGATACGCTCAACTTTACATTGAAAAACATGGACCCGGACATGCCGCACTCCATGGATTTTCACGCCGTCCATGCCGCGCCGAGCAAAAAGTTTATCGACGTTATGCCGACAGAACAGGGCACCTTCACCTATCCGGCATCAACGCCCGGCGTATTTATGTATCATTGCGGCACGAGTCCTATTCTACTGCATGTATCCAACGGGATGTACGGCACAATTATCGTAGAGCCCAGCAACGGATACCCCTCTGATTCTCTAGTGGACCGGGAATATACCATCGTCCAGAGCGAATGGTACAGAGAACACGACGAGGATGCCTTTCTTGATGAAAATCCCGAATATGTCGTATTCAACGGTGACGATTTTACTTTGAAGGAACATCCGCTGCTCGCTAAAGTCGGAGATACGGTTCGTCTTTATGTTACGAATGTCGGGCCGAACGAAGTCTCTTCCTTCCATGTTGTCGGCACGACAATGGATCAGGTATACCTTGACGGGAATCCGAAAAACGTACTTTACGGCATGCAAACCGTCCTGATCCCTTCCGGCGGAGCGGCAGTCGTTGAGGTCACCTTGACCGAAGAAGGAGATTATCCGATTTTGACGCATCAGCTCAACGACGCTTCCAAGGGTGCAACCGCCATTTTAAGGGTAACAAAAGACGGCAAAGACAATCACGAGCCGGCCATGAATCATTAACTCAAAATAGAGGTGAGTTCAAATGGATAAGCAAAATGCCAAAATTGTTGAACTGGATGTAAGAGAACAGCTTCGCAACAAGCTGGAGCCCTTTCAGCTTATTATGGATACCGTGAAAACACTCGGTCAGGATGATATTTTCGTGCTGCACGCTACCTTTAAGCCAACACCGCTGCTCGGCTTTCTGAAGATGAAGGGATATGTCTCCAAATGTGTACAGCAAGATAAAGAACACTGGATCACTACATTTGTTAACAAAAAGAACAAGCAGTGGCTGGAGGATTCTGATGATGGCACCGGCGCAAAGTCTGCGTCATCGAATCAGGAACAAAGCCGGAGCGCTTCAGATAGCGACGGTCCGAAAGTGATCGAGCTGGACAACCGCGGTCTGGAGCCGCCGCAGCCGATGGTACGCACGCTTGCCGCGCTTGGCCGCTCCCGTCCGGGAGATGTGGTTAAAATTCACAATGACCGTGTACCGGTATTTTTAATTGAAGAACTGAACACCTTGGGATGCTCCTTTACCGTGGAGGATCAGCCGGACGGATCGGCAAAAGTAACCATTACTAAAGCTTAGGGGGAAATTGCCGTGAATGCTTCTATATCCCGTCTCCCCTTCTTATTCATATTGACCGGAATCTTTGGCTTCATCCTGTTTCATGTTACATCGATCATGTCGCTAACCGGCTGGATTGGCGAGGGAATTCGCGGACCGACTGGATGGTTCCATGTTCATCTGTTTGTGCTTGGATGGGCGACGATGCTGGCCATGGGGGCGATTTATCAGCTGATCAATGTGATCCTGCAGTCGAAGATCTACAGCGAGCGGCTTGGCTACGCCCACTATTTCCTGTTTACATTCGGGCTGTTCGGCCTCCTGTTTGGCTTCATTCAAGGGGAAATCGCATGGATCGCCGGGTTTGCCACTCTCGCCTTTGTTGGCATCGTTGCCTTTGTGTGGAATATGGCGATGACGCTGCTGCGTGCGGGCAAATGGGATCCCATTACGATCAGCACTGCGTGCGCCGTGTTCTATCTGTTGCTGACCGGGATTAGCGGCATGTCCATGGGCATTGACTTCGGCACCGGATTTTTGGGCGAGGCGCATGAAAATTTTTTCCGGGCTCATATCTTCCTCGGAACCCTGGGATGGTTCGGCTTGCTGATTACCGGATTCAGTTACAAATTGCTGCCCATGTTTTATCTGTCCCATGATTATGATACGCGTCTGCAGTATGTCACCTTGATCTTGTGGAATGCCGGCGTGCTTACTGGAGCGGTCTCTCTTCTGTTCGGCACGAGTCTATGGGTAACCTGCGGCGCCCTCGCGCTCATCGTGCTCGCACTGATCAGCTACAATATTCATCTCCTGCAAATCCGCAGCAAGCGGCATAAGCGAACGCCCGGTGCAGGCATTGCCTGGACCATCTATGGAAATCAATTGTTCGCTGTATTTGCCCTGGCCCTGCTGATCAAATTGCTCGGATCGCCGGAGCAGCTGATGACGACCAAAATGATGCTGATGATCGGCTGGTTTTATTTGAACTGCTGGGTGTCCTTCATGGTCCTGTGCTATGCTTCCAAAATCGTGCCGTTCCTGTGGTGGACCCATAAATATGGAAAATCGGTCGGCAAACCGGGAACTCCGGTCATGGCCGATCTCTTGAACGACCAGAAGGCAAATCTGGGTTTGATGCTGATTGCCTGCTCGAATCTGGCCGTGCTTGCCGGAATCGCATTGGATTCGCCGGTTATGATCGCGGTCTGCGGCACGATTTTCTCGCTGGTGTCGCTAGCGTATATATCGTTAATTGCCCTTGTCTTTTCTAGATAATCGTTAATCCTAATGGAGGTTGATTTACATGGATCGTACACAGTTTATTCGTGAGTTGCTGAAGGATGTTTATGACCCTGAGCTTGGCGTAAACATCGTCGATCTGGGACTCGTATTCGATATCCGGGATCAAGGAGATTCTGTCTATGTCCAAATGACCCTGACGACGCCAGGCTGCCCGATGCACGACACCATTGTCGGCGGCGTACGGCGTGTGCTGGAGGATAGCCTCGGTATTTCCGAGGTGGAGGTGGAGCTCGTCTGGGAGCCGCGCTGGTCCCCGCATATGATGTCCGAGGACGCCAAGCGTGAACTGGGCTTCTAAATCAGATCCTACAAAAAAGCGTAAGTGCCAAGGGCTTGATGCCCTTGGCACTTACGCTCTATTTAACTTATAAGTTGAATTAAAAATCTACATAGAAAGGGCATAAGTGTGAAGTATTTTGAAGAAGCGTAAGCGTTCGCCTTTGTAAGCGGATTTCTACCCTATAATAGCTTATTTCAGTCAGAGAAATCCGCGAGCAACAGCGATCGTAAGAATACTTCACACGTTGCCTCAAACGTAAAATTATTAGTTCAACTTATACAACCGATTTACTTCACAATCAGCTTGCCTGTCATGTTTTCATGATTTTTCCCGCAGGAAATGTTGCAGGAAAAATCGAATTCCCCCGCTTTATCCGCTACAAAGGTGATGGTCTTTCCGCCACGGACTTCCTTGTTGTAGCCCTCGATCTTTAGGGAATGCATCCCCTGCTCATTTTTGAGTGTGATCTTGACGGTATCGCCCTGCTTTACTTTAATTTCCTGTATATCGTAACCGCTGCTTCGGGCATGGACGGTAAATTCTTTAATCGGACCTCCGCTCAGGCTGACGCCTGCGGCAGGTTCCTCGATTTTTCCGCATGCGGATAACATCAGTACTGCGGCCAATGCAAGGCACCACATCCATGTGCTTCTCAGCTGCGCCATAAGCCTGCTCCTCCTTCTGTGACTGTAATACATTTATTCTAGAATGAGGAGGAATCAGGCATCGTGATTCCAGTCACAAAGGTAAAGAGCCGTTATCTATGGCTTCCATTTATGTCCGCAATCCCTGCAGCGGTTCACTCTCGGCATCATAAAGCTGAACATTGAAATAACAATGACGATAAAACCGGCAATGAGGAGCGGCCAGTAAATCATCAATCCTATCCACAGCAGAACTCCGCCCAATCCGAAAAATAACAGGAAATAGAATATTTTGCCCCGAGTAATTACATTCTTAGATTTACAGGAAGGGCATGTCTGCCAAGCATCAACCATTCTCTTCTCTCCTCAAGCCTATAACTGGATATATTTCGCATAAACTTATTAGTTCTTAGTATAAATACCCATGATATGGTTTTTCGGGATAGGCCCGATCACCCGGCTGTCACTGCTATGATTGCGGTTATCGCCCAGGACGAAAATGTGGTCCTCCGGAATCTCCCAGGTCTGATCCACACCCGTATCTACCATCTGTTCCTTAATATACGGCTCGACGAGCTGTTCTCCATTACGATATACGGTCCCGTCCTTGATCTCAATCCGGTCACCCTCAAGGCCAATCACACGCTTGACGTAAAAGATCTCATTCTCCGAGGTTCCCGATATAATCCGGATCAGCGGATGCTCCTTCAGATCATCCAACAGTGTCCGATTGCGGTCCACCCGGCTGTCAATGATAACCACGTCTTCGTAGTCAGGCAACTGATCCAGTGTATGGCGGATCTTCCATGCATATATGCGCTGATTATCATTTAACGTCGGCTCCATGGAATGTCCATCTACTTTGTAAGGTTGAATAACAAAAATCCCGATGATGAGACTGAGCAGGAAGCCAATTCCAACGGCTACTCCCCAGCCCTGAATTTCTTTCCATATTTTCATTAAAACAATTCCCTCCATATAAAGCTTATGTCTTAACCGCCCAATTCTTCTAGCCGCATACATCTATTATACATAGAACAAGCAGTCAATCACAAACATGTTCTGTCCGGCTCTAATTCATGATACTATCCTATATAGGACAAACTGTTAATAGGAAAAGCCTATCATTCAAATTTAAAGCAAAAGATCGGAGGCATGGTTCCGTGGAATTAAGACAACTTCAATATACGCTTCAGATTGCCGAGGAACGCAATTTTTCCCGTGCGGCCGAGAAGCTCCATATCGCCCAGCCCTCCTTAAGCCAGCAGCTTTCGAAGCTGGAGCAAGAGCTTGGGGTCAAGCTGTTTCAGCGGAATACCAGTACGGTTGAGCTGACTTATGCTGGAGCAAGCTTTATTGAGCATGCCAGAAAAATCATGGACGCCGTTGAGCAGCTTCGTCAGGAAATGGACGATATTTCCCAGCTTCGGGCTGGTCGGGTCGTGGTGGGAAGCATGCCGATTACAGGCTCGCACCTGCTGCCCTACGTTTTGCCTGCCTTCAAGGAGTCTTATCCGGATATTCAGGTTACGTTGCTGGAAGACACCTCATTGAATTTGGAGAAGCTGACTGCCGGCGGCGGGACAGATCTTAGCCTGCTCTCTCTGCCGTTGATCGAATCCTCGCTGGATTATGAGCCAATCGGTGAAGAAATGATTGATCTCGCCGTTCCTCCGCACCATGCGCTGGCCACAGCCTCATACGGCACGAAGGGCGTATCCTTGTCGGACTTGAAGGATGATCCATTCATTGTGCTGAAAAAAGGACAGGGCTTCCGCAAGCTGAGCATTGATCTGTGTCATGAGGCCGGCTTTGAGCCCAATATTGTATTCGAAAGCAACAATATTGAGACGGTTCAATCGCTCGTAGCCGCGGGAATGGGAGTTACGCTTGTTCCCCGCTTTATCGCACGCGCCAAGCGAAGCGAGCTGATTCCGGCCTATCTGCCTCTTGACGGACAGCCCAGCCGGACACTGGTGATCGCCTTTCGCCGCGGGCGCTATCTGTCCAAGGCTGCGGAAGCATTCATCGACACGTTCAAATCCATACTGGCCCAGCGAAATCAGTCATAATATTGCGGCTGCCGGTCGCTGAATACCGGGATACTGCTCCTTACCTCATGGACAAGCTGGAGATCAATCCTTCCGCTAACAATCTGTTCTCCCTCCCCGCCTTCTGCGGTAATATCCCCCCACGGATCAATAATCATCGAATGTCCGCAGAAGGATTGGGAGCCTGAGTCCCCGACCCGGTTGCAGGCCACCACGTACATTTGATTCTCGATAGCCCGGGCAATCAGAAGCGACCGCCAATGGTTCAGCCGGGGATGCGGCCACTGAGCCGGGACAAACATGGCGTGGACGCCTCGCAGTGCAAGCGCGCGCGACAACTCCGGAAAGCGGATGTCGTAGCAGATTGCCCCGCCGCAGGAGAGGCCCTCCAGATCGAAACGCCCTATGGCCTTGCCATGCTCCAGATATTTCTCCTCTTCCATCAGGCGAAAGAGATGGATTTTCGAGTAGGAGGCAATCTCCTCTCCCTCGCGGTTATATACATACATCGTATTATACAGCTTCCCGTTCCTCCGCTCTGCGACCGATCCCGCCACAATCTGAACTTGATACCGGGCAGCCAGCTCCGACATTCTCCGGCGGATTCCGGGCATTTCATCCCGTTCCGCAAGGGCTCTAAGCCGATCCATCGCATATCCTGTATTCCACATTTCGGGGAGGACGATGATATCCGGCTTCTCTGGCGCTTCAGCCGCCGATTGAAGCATTTCCGTTAATCTCCGTTCATTTACCGCAGGCTCGCCAAGCACGATATCACACTGGATCAGACTGATTCGCCGGTGGCTCATTCGCTTATCCACAGCTCTTACCCCCTCATGTTCCTTTTCTATATCTTAGCTGGATAAACTTCCGACAGGCAAGAGAAAACGGCCGTACTTACCGTTGTTTTCGGATTTATGCTTTGCATTGACTAATCCTGCGTGGTATTCTATCAGTAATTCATTTAAGGTTAAGCGAAATGACTATATGCAAGCAAACGTAATGACGGGACCAGTAGAAGCCCGACAGCGGCCCCAGAGAGCAGATTCCGTTGGCTGTGAGAATCCGCATACCGCTAAGCTTTGAACCCTATCCCTGAACGGCCGTTGTAACAAGACGGACAGTGCCCCTGTTATCGGGCTAACCAAGTCGGATGAGTTCTCTCATCAATAAAGGTGGTACCGCGGAAGCTAAACTTTCGTCCTTTGCATGCCAAAGGCGGAGGTTTTTTTGTTTTATCAGAAATCGGTTTGTGTCCTGAAGGAGTGGTCTTCATGCAACATCGTATTGTAATCAAAATCGGAAGCAGCTCGCTCACAACGGCGGAGGGCGGCTTGAACCGGGAGGCAGTAAGCTTCTTTGCTTCCGAGCTTGCCGGTCTAAGGGCAACCGGATACCAGATCGCGCTCGTCTCCTCCGGTGCGGTTGCTGCCGGATTCCGGGAGATCGGGTACCGGGAGCGGCCCAAGTTGCTTCATGAGAAGCAGGCCGCAGCCGCTGTAGGCCAAGCCTTGCTGATGCAAGCCTACCGTGAAGCGCTGGTTCAGCATGGTATCTCTGCCGCCCAGGTGCTGCTTACCCGTTCAGATTTTCAGAACCGGAAGCGGATGGGCAACGCCAGCATGGCGCTTGAGGAACTGCTTGGCCGCGGCGTTCTTCCTATCATTAACGAGAACGATACCGTATCGGTGGATGAGCTGAAGTTCGGAGATAACGATACCTTAAGCGCCCTCGTCGGCAATTTGATCAAAGCGGATCAGCTGCTGATTCTTACAGATATGGACGGATTATACACGAAAGACCCGCGACATGATCCTAATGCCGAACGGATCGCCAGAGTCACCGAAATTACCGAAGAGATCATGGGTGTTGCCGGAGGCGCAGGCTCCTCTGTAGGCACCGGCGGCATGCGCTCCAAGATCGAAGCTGCCAAGATTGCTTCCCGCGGGGGTGTGGACGTCTTTGTCGGCAAGGCGGATACGGCTGGCGACTTGCTTGCCGGCGCCCAAGGCCGTGGACGCGGGACCTATTTTGACACCCGCAATGCCGCCTTGCCGCGTAAGAAGCAATGGCTCGGGTTCCTGTCTACTCCCCTGGGCAGCCTAACCGTCGATGATGGTGCCGAAGAAGCAATTATTCTTCATGGACGCAGTCTCCTGCCTGTGGGCATTCGCTCCGTACATGGACATTTTCAGACCGGTGATGTGGTTGAAGTACAGAATCGGAGAGGCGAAGTGCTTGGACGAGGGATTGTCAACTATGATTCCGATCAGGTTCAGCAAATTATGGGCCTGCCAAGCAGTGAGGTTATGAAGCAGCTTAACGATGTACACAGGCTTGAAGTTATTCATCGGGATGAATGGATCTCCCTGAAGCCATAGTAGGTAAATTTATCATGATTTATGCATATTAAATTTGAGGAGGTTTTTTCAATGAGCGAAGTACGAATGAAGGCTGGATTGGCGGGCCAAGCTGCCACAGCAATGGCGAAATTGACTACAGAGCAGAAAAATCAGGCATTATTAGCCGCGGCCGACGCCTTGCTGGCGAGAAGTGATGAGATTTTACATGCGAACGAAGCAGATCTGGAGCGCGGGAGAGCAAACGGAACATCTGATTCCCTGCTGGATCGGTTGAAATTGACTCCTGAGCGCATCGGCGGCATTGCCGAAGGACTCCGGCAAATTGTGGAGCTTCCCGATCCGGTCGGAGATGTGCTGGAGACTATGGACCGTCCGAACGGACTTCATATCGTAAAACGCCGCGTTCCTCTCGGAGTGATCGGCATCATCTATGAAGCTCGGCCAAATGTAACCGTTGATGCCGCCGGGCTGTGCCTGAAGACCGGTAATGCCGTTGTTCTCCGCGGCGGTTCCTCCGCACTTTCCTCAAACCGGGCGATCGTCAAGGTGATTCACGAGGCACTTGCTGAAACCGCATTGCCTGTGGAGGCTATTCAGTTGATCGAGGACCCGGACCGCTCTTCGGTGGACGAAATGCTGAAGCTAAACGGATTGCTGGATGTCGTCATTCCGCGCGGAGGCAGCTCCCTGATCCAGAATGTCGTTCAGAACGCTACCGTTCCGGTTATTGAGACAGGGGCCGGAATTTGCCATACTTATCTGGATGAGACAGCCCAGCCGGAGATGGCTGCTGCCATCGCGTTAAATGCCAAGGTACAGCGCCCATCTGTCTGCAATGCGATGGAGACGCTGCTGGTGCATAAGGCTTATGCCAAGGCTCACCTCTCCCGGCTTGCATCCCAATTCAAGGAAGCAGGCGTGGAACTGCGCGGGTGTGAACAGACCCGAGAGCTGATTCCTTGGGCATCCCCTGCAACAGACGAGGACTTTGCGACGGAGTACAATGATTATATTTTAAATGTAAAAATAGTTCATGAACTGAATGAAGCACTAGCTCATATCGCACGCTTCGGTACGAAGCATTCGGAGTGCATTGTGACGGAAAATGAGGAGCATGCGGCACGCTTCCAGCAAGAAATTGATGCTGCGGCCGTATATCATAATGCTTCGACCCGCTTCACAGATGGCTTTGAATTCGGATTCGGCGCTGAAATCGGCATTAGCACACAGAAGCTGCATGCCCGGGGACCCATGGGACTCCCTGCTCTCACTTCCAGCAAATATATTATCTATGGCAGCGGCCAGATCCGCAGCTAATATCAGGAGGAGATGAAGCATGAACGACAATCGGTTGCATGAAACTGAACAAATTTGCTTTTCCGGAGCAGGCTCCATGGCAGAGTCCATCGTTCGCGGATTGATTCATAAAGGAGTGGCTAAGCCTGCTCAGATTATTATGCATAATCGCAGCAACCTGGAAAGACTTGAATACTTGTCCGGTGAATACGGTGTTCGCACAGCTTCGCAGGATGCAGAGAAGGATAAGGATCTTCAGGAGGCTTCGGTAATCGTGCTCGCCATGAAGCCGAAGGATGCCGCAGAAGCATTAAGAGCGCTTGGCACGAAGCTAAACGGCAATCCGTTGATCGTCTCCGTCATCGCCGGCTTATCGATATCAACGATACAGGCGCTGCTAGGCAGAGCCCTGCCGATCGCGAGAACAATGCCCAATACCTCCTCCTCCATCGGACTCGGAGCCACCGGTATATCGCTCTCCGCCGAGGTCAACGCGGAACAACAGCAAACCGTAATGAGCATGTTCGAGGCGGTAGGACAGGTCAGTGTGATTCCCGAAGCTCAAATGGAAATATTGACAGGTGTGTCCGGCAGCGGACCTGCATACATTTATTACATGATGGAGGCCATGATTACCGCAGGCATCGAAGGCGGATTGACCGCGGAGCATGCCCGTGAATTGACCGTACAGACCGTTCTTGGGGCTGCGGTCATGATGAAAGAAACGGGTGAAGACCCCGCGAAGCTTCGGAAGGATATCACTTCCCCGAATGGCTCTACCCAGGCTGCGATCGAGGTGCTTGATGCCCACCACTTCACCGCTGGCGTGAAGGCCGCGGTTCATCGCTGTGCCGAGCGCTCCCGCGAGATGGGTGAAGCGGTGAAGGCCGCTTTGTCACATTCAGAATAAATACATCTGGAAGCAATTCACTGATGAATCGATGAGAAACGAAAAGAAGCTGATCTTCAATAGATTATTATCTACTGGAGACACAGCTTCTTTTATTACTCTATTCCTGCTCCGGCTTTCTTCGCGACCGCAGGAACCAGATGACCGCAGCCAACCCGATGACCGCAATCAGCGCGTAGGCAATATATGAATACACATCCATAAATTCAACGATACTTTCCCAGTTTCCGCCGACTGCGGCGCCTACGGATACGAGAATCGTGTTCCAGATGGCGGTTCCGATCGTCGTAAACAGCAGAAACAAGCCGAATTTCATCTTCGACATCCCGGCCGGGATCGAAATGAGACTTCGAATAAGCGGGATCATTCGGCAGAAGAGCACCGTCCAGTAGCCGTAACGGTCAAACCAGGCATCTGCGCGGCGAACATCTTCTTTTTTTAGACGAAGGTACTTGCCATACTTGCCAATCCACTGCTCGAGCCGATCCACATTGACCAGATAACCGACACCGTACAAAATAATAGCGCCGATAATCGAGCCGATTGTTGCCACCACAATTACACCGAACACGGTCAAGTTGGTGTAAGTGGTCATAAATCCGCCAAATGTCAAAATAACCTCGGACGGAATCGGGGGAAACACATTTTCAACTGCGATCAAGAGCAGAATTCCCCAATAGCCAAATTGCTCCATCATGTTCGTAATCCAGTTCTCCACTTGCTCCTCCAATGTTTATATAATTTAGTATCAGAAACATTATAACAGACTAAGAGGTTCACTTTCTATCAGGCTAGACAAGTTAAACTAATGAACCTACGCAGGGGGCAAATTGTGAAGTGTTCTTACGAACGCTGACGCTTCTATGCTTCCGAAGCAGCTTTCTTACAGAAAGCTTTTAACATTTCACACTTATGCTTTTTTCGTAGCTTCGTAAGTTCAACTTACATCGCCCGGTCGGAGCGTGTCCGGTTCATCAGCATAATTCCCCCGCCGATCAACATCACGGCAATCAATACCGGACGCAAATATTGGGACAGAACGTATTGAATATGAAGATCCGGGAGTATGCGATCGATCATAGGGATAACAAACTCGGTTCCTACATAATATACGCCCAGTAAGACGAGAATCACACCCAGCCAGTGCTGACTCATTCCCCGCCACTTAACCAGAGGGATGTCCTCCATCGGCAAAATACCATAGCGGCTCGTCTGCTGCAGTCCGTCAAAGAAGCTGAAACACCAAATGACCGGCAGCAGGAACAAAAATGCAGGAATACGCAGGACATCGATCAAATAGAAGCTGCCTATGAACAGTATCATCATTTGAAGCCCCCGCTTCTGCAGGCCCAGGTACATTTGTCCCGCCCCGGGAAAGGCCGATAATAGAGTTGCCAGCACCTTGCTGCGGCGGCCTTCGATCCGGCCGCTCTCCCATTCATCCAGCAAAGAGCGGTCCATTAACGGTTCCCCAGCCTGTTTGCGGTGGATAAGCTGTGCGGCATCAAACATGCAGTACAACCAAATAATCGGGATCAGGCCCAGGAAGAGCAGGAATACCGGCTCATGCGTAATGCCTGTAATCACGACGGTCATCGTGATTAATCCGAAGAATAAAATTAGGAAGTTCAAGCCGCGCTGCATCAACCCAAGCTGAAAGTGCCCCAGTCCAGGAATAAAAGAGAGCAGCAACGTAAAGAACCGCTCCTGGCTTGCTTCCAGCGATCCCTGAAGTGCAGGATCACCATACATTCTCTGTTCCAATCGTCTCTCATCTCTTAGCATTACGATTATCAAATCCAACATTGAAATGCACCACAGAATGACTCCCATGATAAATGCGGCTAGAAAGAGCTCCCCATCGTCAGCAATCATCGATATCACAGCGCCGAGAAACAAGCCGCCAAAGAAGAAAAACGGGTATAAAAATGCTCTGACTTTCCTTCCCCAATAGAAATATCCCAGTCCGGGAATCAAATTGAGCAGCAAAGCAAGCATCTTACTTCGTGGATAAGTCATTAACGTTCCTTCCCTTCATTTTTGAAATCATCCATCCAGGTCCCTGCACGCTCCATCCATTTACTGCTGATTGACTTGCCGGGATCCGAAGTCCCTATAGAGGCGCCGACACCGGACGTCATTTGATCAAAAAATCCACCGCCCAAAAGCAAGATTGTAGCCGCAGCTGCAATTCCATAATTGATCCATTGCCGTCTTGAATCGGGATAAGTCCTTGTTGCTCCTTGCAAGCCTGCCTCCGGCAAGCATTGAAGGACCTCAGAGGCGAACCCAGCCTCATCACGGATTGACGGCAACTCCCCCTCCAATGACGTGAGTGCTTCAAAATACTTTGCAAACACGGCATCATCCCGTTCGAGCAAGTTCTCCAGCTTCATCATTAAATCTGGTGATAGTTCACCGCGTATATATTTCTTCCACAGCTCATTCTCATGTTCAGCCGGATCTGTCATTTCCAATCCTCCTCCTTCCAATGCTTGCGGATCCAGGCTCTGGCCCGGTACAATCTTGATTCAATCGTCTTTGGCGCTTGGCCTAATTCAGCTGCGATGCTGTCATTGCTTTTTCCCTCCAGATAAAAAGAGGTCACCACTTGACGGTGTGCAGGCGGAAGGTCGGTAATTCGCTGCTTGAGCTCCATGCTGCGCTCCTTGCGGACCATTCTCCGTACAAAGTCCTCTTCCCGGTCCGGCAGACTGTCAGCAACCTGGGCAGGATCCCAGTGCTCCTCCTGCCTCCGGTGCTTCTTCCGCTTCATATCAATCGCCTTATTCACAGCAATCCGGCTCAGCCATGTCTTGAACCCGGAGGATCGATAGTCAGGGAGAGATTTGTATGCCTGAAGGAAGGTCTCCTGCGCTGCATCCTTGGCATCCTGCTCGTCGTGCAATACGGAATAGGCAGCTCGATAGACAAGCGGACTATACTCGCGTACAAAAGTCTCAAAGGCTTCGCGGTCTCTTTTTTTGAGCAGTCTGATAAATTGCTCTGATTCTTCTCCGATCTCTCTCCCCTCCCTCCACAATAATATAGACGTATGAAACAGGACTTCCCCCTGCATAAAATAAAAAAAACATTCCCCTCAGACCATTTCAGTCATGAACGGGAATGTTAGTGTTCAAAAAAGTCAGTTTTCAGCACCGAAAAGGTTGCAAAATTCGAACAAGGAGGAACGGAGTGCAGGCATACCCTAACTCTAGAATTATCGTCCGCCTGTGCGGAAACGTTGAATATAGGCTTTCGCGTCCTCTGCGGTCCGTACCCGGTTGCGGTTCCACTCCAGCAGAATCCGGTCAATATATCGAAAATGAACCTTGCCGGCAAATACAGCTTCCTTCAAAGCAAGACGTATCAGTTCCTCAGGATAACGATCCTGATCAATCCAGCCGGAGATCGTCTCGCACTCCATTGGTGACAGAGGTCTGGCGAATTCCGTCTCGAATACGACGAACAGATTCCGTGCCTGCTCTTCCAGCTTGCGGTGCTCGGACTCTGCAGCAGGTGTTTCTCCTGAGACTGCTCGCCACTCCCGGGAATTCTCCTGCTCCGCAGCCATGGATTCAGCCAGCCGCTCATACATGCCGGACAGATTATAGCTCTCCGATTGGCGGCCGGTCGCTTCATCGGTGAATTGATCGATACTGATCCAGCCTTCCTTCAACAGCTTGCGTACAGTCTTCGAGACTTCTCCGGCCTGAAGCTGCATACGGTGCTCCAGCAGCTCCATGGAAGGGAACTCATCCTGATCCACCTGCTTGAACGCCAGCAGTTGCACCAGCAGCATTGCCTCTGTGTCGCCGAGTCCAAGACTCCGGTATTGTGTCAGCAAAGGATAAGGGATGCTCACCGTCCCTGCCTTCATGGCAAAGGACACCCCTTTGGTCCAGGCCTTCCAGGCATCGTTCATCATCGGGACACCCTCTTAAGGATACAGACGATACAGCGTCCGCGGGAACGGAATCGTCTCCCGTACGTGATCCAACCCGCAAATCCATGCTACGGTCCGCTCAAGCCCAAGGCCAAATCCGGAATGGGGTACCGAGCCGTACTTCCGCAGGTCCATATACCATTGATAGGTTTCAGCTGACAAGCTGTGCTCCTTGAACCGTTCTTCCATCAGCTCCGGATCGTCGATCCGCTGGGAGCCCCCGATAATCTCGCCATAACCTTCAGGCGCGATCATGTCGGCGCACAGAACAACCTCCGGACGATTCGGGTCCGGCTTCATATAGAAAGCCTTGATGCCGGCCGGATAATGAGTGATGAATACCGGCTTGTCATAGCGTTCTGCAATGGCGGTCTCATGCGGGGCACCGAAGTCTTCGCCCCAAGGAATATCGAAATCCTGACTGTTCAGGAATTCGATGGCTTCGTCATAAGTAATCCGCGGGAACGGAGCCTGAATTTGCTCCAGCTTGGACACATCGCGGCCGATGGCTTCCAGCTCAGTGCGGCAATTCTTCAGGACGGACTGCACGACATGAGAGATGAACTGCTCCTGAACCTTCAGGCTCTCTTCGTGATCCGTGAATGCCATCTCCGGCTCAATCATCCAGAATTCAATCAGGTGACGACGGGTTTTTGACTTCTCCGCACGGAATGTCGGGCCGAAGGAGTAAACCTTACCCAGAGCCATTGCGGCAGCTTCCATATACAACTGGCCGCTCTGCGTGAGGTAAGCATCCTCCTCGAAATATTTCGTATGGAACAGGTTCGTTGTGCCTTCCGCTGAGGTTGGTGTCAGGATCGGCGGATCGACCAGCGTAAATCCATTCTGATCAAAGAATTGCTGAACCGCACGAATAATCTCCGCACGGATCACCATAATTGCGCGCTGCTTGGAGGAACGCAGCCACAGATGGCGATGATCCATCAGGAAGTCAACGCCATGCTCCTTCGGGGTGATCGGATAGTTATCGGTCAGATGAAGAATTTCCAGCTCTGTTACCGTCATCTCGAAACCGGACTGGCTGCGAGGCTCTTCGCGGATAATGCCGGTAACATACATGGAGGATTCCTGGGTTAAGCTCTTCGCATTGTTCCAGGTATCCTCGGACACCTCGCTCTTGACTACAACGGCCTGAATGTAGCCGGTCCCGTCCCGAAGCTGAAGGAACTGGATCTTCCCGCTTGAACGTTTATTGTTAAGCCAACTGCCGATTACGACGGCCTCTCCGACGTGCTCGTTAACCTGACGAATCACGGTTTTGTTCGCCATGACTGATCTCTCCTCTTAATACTGTTATCAGTGAAGAATATTATTTGTTTTCCTGTACGATCCGGAACGTATCCCGGGCAATCACCAATTCCTCATTCGTAGGAATGACAAGCACGTCCACCTTGGAGTTTGGTGTGGAGATGCGGCGAGGATCGCCGGAGCGCACCTTGTTTAGTTCAGGATCAAGCTCTACGCCAAGATAAGTCAGGTTTTCGCAAACCTTCTCACGTACAACTGCCGAATTTTCACCAACACCGGCGGTAAATACGATCACATCGACGCCATTCATTGCTGCGGCGTAAGACCCGATGTATTTGCGCAGGCGGTATTCATACATCTCAAATGCCAGTGTAGCATTTGGTTCGCCGGCTTCCATGCCGTCTGTAATGTCACGCATGTCACTGCTGCTGCCCGAAATCGCCAACAGCCCGCTGTGCTTGTTCAGCATGGAGTTCACTTCGCTGATCGACAGCTCCTCCTTGTTCATGACGAAGGTGACCACAGCAGGATCCACATCACCGCTGCGCGTACCCATCATCAAGCCTTCAAGCGGAGTCAGTCCCATGGACGTATCCACAGATACGCCGCCTTGGACAGCTGTCAAGCTGGCGCCGTTGCCGATATGGCAGGTAATGATCTTCAGCTCTTCAAGCGGACGCTCGACAACTTCAGCAGCTACCTTGCTCACATAATCATGTGAAGTACCATGCATGCCGTAGCGGCGGATATGGTGCTTCTTGTACAGTACCTTAGGAATCGGATAGAGATATACCTTCTCCTCCATCGTTTGGTGGAACGCTGTATCAAATACAACCACTTGCGGTACGTTAGGCATATTCTTCTCAGCAGCCGTGATCCCCAAAATGGCAGGCGGATTATGCAGCGGTGCCAGGTCAAACAGACGGCGAATTTCCGACTTCACATCACCTGTAACCAGTGCAGAGCCTTTGAACGCTTCACCACCGTGTACAACGCGATGACCAACGGCTTGGATTTCGTCTACGGACTGCAATACGCCGCACTCAGGGTCAACCAGCTTGTCCAATACTTTACGGATCGCTGTAGTATGCTCAAGTATTTCGCTTACCTCTGTAACGTCTTCCTTGCCGGTAGGCTTGTGAGTCAGAATCGAAGAGTCCATCCCGATCCGTTCCACCAGGCCTTTAGCCAGAACAGACTCATCCGTCATGTCATAGAGTTGATATTTCAGGGAAGAGCTTCCCGCATTAATGACTAGCAATTTCATATCCGGTCACCATCCTTGTCGTATTTGAAAAAGCCTTCGCCCGTCTTCATGCCGAGAGAGCCTGCGCGGACCATCTTTTTCAGAACATAGGAAGGACGGTATTTCAAGTCCCCGAACTCGCGGAACATCCGCTCAAGCGCGGCAAGCACAGAATCCAGACCGAAACGGTCAGCCATTTCAAGCGGTCCGTATTGGAATTGATATCCGATTCTCATCGCATCATCGATATCCTCAGCGGTAGCAACGCCTTCACCCAGAACATGCAATGCCTCGTTAATCATCACGCAGATAATTCTCGATGTTACAAATCCAGGGGATTCATACACCATAACGCCGCGCTTCTCAACAACCTCTTCCACAAATCCCTTTGTCTCTTCGAAGGTTGCATCCGAAGTTTTTAATCCGCGGATCAGCTCAACAAGATTGATTTTAGCAACAGGATAAATGAAGTGCATGCCGATCACACGCTCAGGATACATTGTCGATCCGGCAATTTCTGTCAAGCTTAGTGTAGAGGTGTTGCTGGCAAGAATAATATTGCTCGGGCAAACCTGATCCAACTGCTTGAATACCTCTTTTTTCGCATCCAAATCTTCCGAAATGGTCTCGATCACCATATCGCAGGTACCGAGTTCGGCAAAATGTGTCACTTTATGAATTTTGGACAAGATCAATTTCTTCTCCGCATTGGTCAATGCCCATTTCTCAAGCTGCTTGTCAAGACTTGTCTCGATCATGCTGTAAGCATAATTGAGCTTGTCGCTATTTTCTTCGACCAATAAAACATCGAGCCCTTTGGAAGCCAGCATCTCGCTGATTCCTTGGCCCATGGTGCCGCCACCAATTACGCCAATTCTTTTGAAGTTCATACTTCTCTCTCTCCATCCTTTCGTGGTCTCTACACATATTGTACCCTTGATGTCGAATAATACTTCAGACTATACCCAACATATAATAATATCTTAGCATGACGGAAAAGTAAAAAAAATTACCGGCATAAAGAATTATGCCGGTAAATTCATGCTGTCACGAAATTGACAACGGAATTGTTCTCCAGATAAGCGTTCTTCCCGAAGCAGGATATCCAGCGATTTGTCGAACACCGCCGCATTGTCTATCAGCAGCTGCTTGGTTCTTGCGGCAAGCTCATCCAAAATCTTGGAGTTCTCGTGCATCAGCACTTCCTTGGTCACCATATCCATATGAATAATGCCAAGAGAAGTCAGTCCTGAGGTCATCATCGTATGCACCAGATTGAGTGCCTGCTCAAAATCATTACTGGACCCGGTGCTGCGTCCTCCGTAATAGATTTCTTCAGCAGCTGCCCCTGCCAAAGCAATCATGATCTGGCCTTCCAGGTAGCTCTTGGTGTACAGATACTTCTCTTCCTGGGGATTATGCCGTACGTAACCCAGCGCCCGTCCACGGGGGCTGAGCACAACCTGGTTCACGCTTCCCGGAGCAACAACCTCTGCTGCAACCGCGTGTCCCAGTTCATGAACAGCAACTCTCCGCTTCTCTTCCTCTGTGGATTGACGATCCGTCTTCTCCCCGAGCATCACCTTGTCTACCGCCATTGAGAGATGACGTTGGGTAATTTCCGCCTGATCATCCCGCATCGCATAGATCGCCGCTTCATTCATGACGCTTTCGAGCTGGGCGCCGGAGAAGCCGTAGGACTCTTCTGCGACCTTGTCCAGACTTACCTCTTCCGCCAGCGGCTTGTTCTTGCTGTGAATGTCCAAAATATGACGGCGTCCCTTTTTATCCGGAAGGTCAACCTGAATGTGACGGTCAAACCGGCCGGGGCGAAGCAAGGCACTGTCCAGCATTTCCTTACGGTTGGTTGCAGCGATAATCAGAATCTTCGGAGCCTCGGAGGTATAAATCCCATCCATTTCGGTCAACAGCTGGTTAAGCGTCTGATCGTATTCTCGCTGCTGTCCGCCTTCCCGTTTCCCGCCAATCACATCGATCTCATCGATGAAGATCACCGCATTCTCCTTCTTCTCCTTGAGCGCCTTGGTTCTGGCTTCTTTAAAAAGTTCACGGATACGGCTTGCGCCTACACCGACGTACATTTCAACGAACTCACTGCCCGAGGCTGCCACAAAGACGGCATTGGTATACTGAGCGGCCGCCTTCGCCATCAGGGTCTTCCCTGTTCCCGGAGGACCAGTCAACAGAATCCCCTTAATGGGACGGATTCCGAACTTGCTGATCTCTTCGTGCCGAACCATGAAATCCAGCGCTTCGCGAAGCTCCTGCTTGGCGCTGTCCTGACCGCCGATTTCTTCAAAGGTCAACCCGGTCGAAGCAACCTTTTTCCGTTTCCGTTCCTGGGATGCGGTAGCGGTAATTCCGCCGCGCATTTTTACCAGCATATAGACAGAACCGACCATAATCGCAAGAATGATCAACGGGGTAACATTCACACCCAGATAAGCCAGAAAAATCAGTAATACAGGTACGGACCCGACTGCAATTTCCATAGCAAGCTTACGCATTCGGCCACACTCCTATCGCCTGCGCTGTGCGCGGCAAAATGATAAATTTGCTGATTTGTCCATCCGTCAACGTAATATATACATTCTTCTCGTCCATGTCCGCTTTTGCCGAAATTCCGGCTTCACTGGCTTCCAACTGCTCCAGTGCGGCTGTGATCTCGGTATACTGTTTATTTTCCATAGCCTGGGCAATCGGGAATAAAGCCCCCTGCCAGACCTGTTCCAGCTTCTCCGATTTTTGATCCTTGATTGTCAACTTCAGCTCTCTGCTGCCGAGCAGCTTTTTGCCGTCAGCTTCAATCTGGCGAACCAGCCCAGCAAAATCAGTATCCGGTGCCAAATCAAGATTCAATTCGACCTGATTTGGGGTAATAGAGGTTTGTACACCCTTTACACCTTCCATTTGGCTAACCTTATGCTGAAACGGGTTCTCAACAGCCCATTGCTGGTAAGCAAACCAGCCGCCAAACAACAGCACGGCAGAGGCGACCACACTGACAACGACCGGTACAACTCGCAATTTCACGCAGATGTCCCCCTCATATATAAAAGTAGTATAAACAATGTTATAGATAAGAGTATATCACATCGTATATCAAATCTAATGAAAAATTGTGAAATATATTTTAAATTTTACTTAATAATAAAAGAATAGACCTCCACTGCTAGACCTGTGTGACGAAAGTAGTTAAGTCCAAGATTCGTT
Source organism: Paenibacillus apis (assembly GCF_018333295.1). NCBI lineage: Bacteria > Bacillati > Bacillota > Bacilli > Caryophanales > Paenibacillaceae > Paenibacillus > Paenibacillus apis. The sequence continues at coordinate 969 of NZ_BORS01000019.1, read as the reverse complement.
AAACATGGCAAGATAGAACCTCTAAGCGTCGTCTTGAAGACAGCGTGCTATGCATGGAATTTACCGGAAATCATTGCATTCTCCCTGTTCCCGCATGCCAAAACAATGGCTAAGTGCGACTCCCGCTCACCCTATATCATCCAGCCCCAATCATCCTATATTCAGCCCCAAACTTCTAAAAAGCTGAAATTGTGAATAAGCACGAATAGGCGAAACAACAGCGGTCGAAAGGATACCTCTACTCTAGTCATTCCACCGCCTCACGTCTGCTTGGGTCTGCTTGGGTTCACTCAGTGAATATTGGATTTTGCTTGATCAAGGTTATTAGAGTTAGAGAGTTGTACTAATACTAATGATTGTATGCCGGGGGCGTGTGAAGTGTACTTTCGATGCCGTTGTTTGAGAGATTCCTCTAACTGAACTAAGCCATCAAACCAAGCCATTATAGGATGGAGAAATAACAAAAAAGGCTGTTTCCCAAAAATACCTAAAAAAAAGTTGGGCTAGAAAAGATCCTCACCTTTTCAGCCCAACATTAGCTAGTTTCTATTCATTCATTTTTCTGCACTCAAATCGCCGCACGAGCTCCCACACCAGTAATTTTAATGCCTTTTTGCACTAAATTCACCGCATGAACACCCGTCCTAGCATTTTTAATGCTTTTCTGCACTATAATCGTCACATTTGCTCCCACGTCAGCATTTTTAATGCCTTTCCTGCACTATAATCGCCACATGAGACACCCGTCCCAGCATTTTTAATGCTTTTTCGCACTATAATCGCCGCACGAGCTCCCACACCAGTAATTTTAATGCCTTTTCGCACTATAATCGCCACACGAGGGTCAAGTCCATTATTGTGTGTAAAATCCTCGTCAGAGATTGTCTAGCCGATCCGAACTACTTTTGAATCTCCTTTTTTCCTGTTCTTGCGCCATTCTAGAAACTCAGTCATTTCGAGATACTTTTT
>NZ_BORS01000018.1:0-90173 GCF_018333295.1 Paenibacillus apis | reverse complement strand
GACCGACTCCTTTTTGTTTTATAGCTCTGATTGTGGAAAGTCCAATGGGTTGAGCTTACTTCTCATTATTTCCACAATTAACCTACGTAGTAGCAATTAGGATGTCGGTTTCGTTCATTATAACTAGACCAAGTACTTCCTTCCCTTGGATCAAAGGTACCGCTTTGCTTATATTGGGAAACAGAGTTGATCCTTGCTATATCGAATGTTTGAATGTACAAAGAAACCGTCCCCTTTGGTTATGGTTGGGTGATACCTCCATTTTCCAAAGAGCGGTTTCTTTATGTTTGACGAAATGAAAGAGGGTGCCCCTCAGCTTATGATAACTTCTGGGACACCCTCTTTTATATTCCCCTTCCCTACACTACGAATTGAACCGTTGTCCCGTCTGCGTCCACATAATCGATAACCGTCCGGTTCGTGCCCAGATCAAGCTGCAGCGTGCAGCGCAGATCTCCCTTGGTCCACTCCAGCCGGACTTCATGGCTTGCCGATTCCAGTACACGGAAGTCACCGTTAAAGGCGTCGTACTCGTTGCGGAACCGGATCAGCGCAAGCAGGCGCTGGACCGCGCTTTTGCCAAGCGCCTGTTCGATCTCGCCTACACTAAAGTTCTGACGGTTGATCTCCCGCCCTTCTCCTGTGCGGCGAACCCCTTCTTCATCGTTCTCTCCCGCTAATAGCCCGACGTAATAGACCTGCGGGATACCCGGAGCGAAGAACTGGATGGCGCGGGCCGCCAGATAAGCATCATCATCGCTGTTCAGTACGGAATAGTAGCTGCAGCGGATCTGGTGCACGTCGAATCCATCCGCATCCTTATGCTCGTCAGAGACGATCAGACTTAGATTGGAGCCGCGTTCCAGACAGGTATCGACCAGCTCGCGTGCTGCTTTCGTGTCGATTAATCCGTCGAGATCAGGCTTGACGGGGATGCCGTCATGGCAGTCCAGCATCGTGAACTGCTTCGCAGGACGCGTGATCAGATATTCCTTCAGCGCCTTCGCATTTTTATTAACGAGCGTATCCAGAATGCGATAAGGCAGAATGAAATCATAAATCCAGAAACCGTGCTCCGCCAGCTTATATTGAATGTTGTAGTGGGCATGAACCTCCGGCAGCAGCTCGATATCCAATGAATCGGCCAGCTCCTTGATCCAGTCCAGAAAGCCGTAAATTTCCGGCTCGACGAAGAAGCAGCTCGTGCCCAGCTTCTTGATGATGTAGCCCACGGCATCCAGCCGCACAATCTTGACGTTGTTGTTGCGGAAGTTCTCGAAGATCTCGGTCAGCAGACGTTTGACCTGATCCGAGTGAATATCGAGATCAATCTGCTCCGAAGGATCGGTTTTGCCGAAGGTCGTCCATACCTTCTCCTCTTCCCCGGTCTCTTCAATCGTGAACGTGGAATACGGCAAGGGACGGCGGAGAAACATTTTATCGATGTCGGCCTGAACGGGTTGCCCGTCCTCCCAGATTTTATCGAGCGTCAGGAACAGATCTGCGTACGGGGAGCGTCTTCCCTGCTTGAGGAAGTCCTGAAAATACGCCGATTGCCGGGAAATATGATTGACCATCACGTCCAGCAGCACATCATGCTTTGCCCCGATCGCCTTAATGTCTTCCCACGAGCCAAAGGCAGGCTCGATTTCAAAATAAGTAAGCGGAGCAAAGCCCCGGTCTCCCGAGGAGGGAAATGGAGGAAGGATATGAATCCCGCCCTTGAAAATATCATGAAAATGCTCATCGAGCACCTTTTTTAAGGTCTGCAGGCTCCCGCCTAGCGAGTCGGGATACGTAATCAGTTGTACTTGATTGTGAACAGCCATGACTCTCGCCCTCCTAGATTGGGTACTTCTCTTGGAATGTCTCAAGTGCCGGCAGCTCTACGACCGCCCCTGTATATTGCAGCTTGTACGCGCTGACCGCCAGCCCGAACTTCAGTGCCCGGCGAACCGGATACCCCTTAACAAGCGCCGCATAGAACCCGGACCAGAAGGCATCCCCTGCTCCCGTGGTATCCGTCACCTGCGTAGCCAGCGTCTCCAGCTTCACCGTCTCCCGCCCGTTCGAGACGAGCGCGCCGTCCTTCCCTAAAGTCAGAATGACCAGCTTCACGCCGAGATCCAGAAACCGCTGAAGCTGATTCTCCGGCGTGTCCTTCCCGAACAGCCGCTCGGCATCGTCCTCGGACGGCTTGGCGATATCGACAAGAGGAAGGATCGACTTGATATACTCAATCCCATCCTCTCCCTTCTCCCATAATGCCGGATGGTAATTGGGATCAAAGCAGACGAGCGTCCCGTTCTGGCGGGCGTCCCGGATCACTTGCTCCACGGCCGATCTTACCGGCTGTCTGGACAGAGGCCAGCAGGAGAAATGAACGATCTTCGTCCGTAGCAGCGCTGTACGCAATTCCTCCGTGTAGGCCAAGCGGTAATCGGCTCCCCGATAGAAGATCGGGACCGGCGTGGACTTGCTCTTGGTCACGACCACCAGGCTGGTTGCTTCATCCACCTGCTGTACGCAGCTCGTATCCATCCCGGACCGGCTTAAATGCTCCAGCAAAAATTGTCCAAGTCCATCGCTTCCCACCGCGGAGGCGACAAGCGGACGGATGCCCAGCCGCTTCGTGTTCATGGCGATATTCGCCGGCGAACCGCCGAAATATCGGTGATAGGTGCCGTTCTCAAAGGAAACGCCGTAATCCTCTGAAATCATGTCCACCAGCAATTCGCCGACCGTTAAAAGATCCAGGTCTTTTTCTGCAAATTGCACACTATTCTCAAAATCAAACATGGGTATTCCCCCATTCATCTTCGATAGATACAGCCTCAACTCAGCGCCCCTGATTGTTTTTCTTGTAGGACATGGGAGAGGTTCCCGTTACATTTTTAAACAGCTTGGAGAAATAGAGGGAGTCCGTAATGCCGACAGAAGCCGAAATCTCCTGAATATTAAGGTCCGTCTCCTGCAGCAGCACCTTGGCATTCTGGATGCGGATTTTGCTGATATATTCCGGGATCGACATCCCCGTGATCCGCTTGAAGTAACGGGAAAGGTACGAACGGCTGTAGTTGACGTGCTTGCACAGCATGTCCACATCAATATGCATGTAATAATTCTGCTCGATAAAAAGAACGGCCTGCTGCACCACGCTTTCGGAGCCTGTACGTGTGCCGGTCTCTCCGTAATGCTTGGCTCCCTGCTCCACCAGGTGAAAAATATGCAGCAGATAGCTGATGCATAACAGCTGCCCGTCCCTCGCCTCCGGAAGCTCCTGGATCAGCAGCAGCATCTTGTTAATGATGGTAGGCGTCGTGATGCCCGCCAGGCAGCAATGATTAATATCCAGCCCCATCAGGCTCAGATAGTAGGAAGCATGCTTGCCGTTGAAGGAGACCCACATGATTTCCCACGGATCCTCGGGGTCGGCATAGTAAAAATGCTTCTCTCTGGGAATCAGGATAAACATATCCCCCTGCTTCAGCATTTTATTGACATGATCGCCCTGGGTTAAATAGCCCTTGCCGCTGAGGACAAAGACCATTTTATAGTTCTCAAGGATGCGCGGGCCTACGACATGGTCTTTGCCGCATTTCCGGTGGCCCGCCCAGGTAATGAAGGGAGCCTGCTCCATTTGTGTTTTTGTCGGTGAGTGAAAATGCTGTACGATATGATCTTCCAACTCTGCTTCACCCCAAAAGGTACCGTAAATTTGATGCTCTCACTCTATCGCACCGTTTTTTCTTTGTCAATTGATAAGAAAAGCCCCAAGCTGGGGCTGTGGCGGGGCTTAGCCCGGTTATTCGGCGCCGGTCACCCACTGCTCCGTGAAGGAGATGAACTTCATCGTGCGGCGGTTACCGAAGGAATAGGCTGCATGCAGACTTCCGTCCGCAGCCTGCATGATGCAAGGATACTCGTAGCGGCGGTTGCGGATCAAGTTCTTATGACCGCTGAAGCCTTCGCCGGTCTCTACATGGCGGCGGTACGGCCACGTTCTGCCCTCATCCTCTGAAATAGCTACCGTAACCGGGCAGCGTTCGAACGGCCAGACGGTAATATCCGGCTTGTCATTGAAGCGCAGATCATTATAGATAATAGCAAGCTTGCCGCTTGCCAGCTTGATGGCGGAAATGCTGGAGTTGTTGTTCGGCAGCTCGGTACGCACCGGCTCCGTCCAGGTCTCCCCGTTGTCATCCGATTTCGCAAAATAAATATTATCCGCTGCGCGGCTGCGGAAGAGTCCGATCAGCTTGCCCGGAGACATCTCGATCACGTTGCAGTGCACGCGGCCGCGGCTTCCGGGAACCTCGACGCTGCGCCATGTAGCGCCTTGATCATCGGAGATGTTCATGACCGTAATATCGCTGCCGTTGCGGGTGTCGTCATTGAAGCAAATCCAGTTCTCGAAGATCCATCTTCCGCTCGTGAGAACCTGAATCTTCTGGCGGCAGAACGAACCCTCCCGTGAGAACATCACCTCGGCATCTCCCCAAGTATACCCGTTATCCTTGGAAACCTTGCGGTAAATCTTGGAGGTGTACTGCAGGTTGAACTCCGGCGGCTCGTTAGCCGTACGGGCCCGCTGGGCCGTATACATCACCCACAGCTCGCCGTTTGGATGCAGGAACAGAGAAGGATTTTGCTCACTGAAGCCGTTATCGTCTGAGATTCTTGTGGCAGGCGTCCAGGCGTCCGAGCCGGCGTTCAGGCGGGACATCACGATGCTGACATCGGAGTTCCCTTCATCCGAGCCGGCAAACCAGACGCAGAGCAAATCGCCATTCGGCAGCTCCTGCAGATCGCAGGCATGGCTAGTCTCAAAATCACAGGGCAAAAGGGATTCTACCAGGCCGAGGCGGCGGTTGAAATAGAGCTTTCCGTCCTCGGTAAGGTCATTGATTTCGATCATCGGATTGTTTAACATAACGCGCTCCTTCTGTTCGTAAATTGTGGGGCTCTCCGTCGGATTCCTTGCCTTCTAGTCGAGCTTACTTCACGGAACCGATCAGAATCCCCTTCTTGAAATACTTCTGTACAAATGGGTAGACCAGTACAATCGGCATCATGGCAACGAAGATCGCAGCAGCCTTCAGGTTGCCCGGATTCAGCATCACGCCGTTCTGGATAATCGTGCGGAAGGCGGTGTTTGAATCGCCCGAGCTGATGACCAGTCTTTTCAGCATCACCTGGATCGTCTGCAGGTCAGGACTTTGCAAATAAATGAGCGGCATCAAGTATTGGTTCCAGATAAACACGGCATAGAAGACGCCGATAGTGGCCAGGATCGGTTTGGAAATGGCGAGAAAGACCCGGCTCATAATCTGGAAATCGTTGGCGCCGTCAATTTTGGCGGCTTCTTCAAGCTCAGGCGGCAGGCCGTCCAGGAATGTTTTCGTAATAATCAGGAACTGCACGTTGATCGCATTGGGAATGATCATGACCAGCCAGTTATCGACAAAGCCAAGCTTGTTCAGGACAATATAAGCCGGAATAATTCCCGCTTCAAATACCCAGGTGAATACGAACAGGCTCATGATCACAAAGCGGCCTTTAATCTGTTTCCGGGACAACACATAAGCTGTCATATACGTAATTATAAGCGCAACGAGCGTGCCGACCACCGTATAGATACCCGAGTTCAGCAGCCCCCGGAAAATGCCCAGGTTCGAATTCGTCAAAATATATTGGTAGGCTTCAAGGTTGGGATTCTTCGGAAAGAACACGACGTCCCCTGAGGCGATGCTTCTTCCGTCACTGATGGAAAGAAAGAATATATAGAGGAAAGGATACGTGCAGACAAGAGCGACCAATAACAGAAATAGATTGTTGCAGATGTCGAACAGGCTGATCTTCGTTCTCATCGTCCTTCTCCTTTCTCAGAATAGTCGCGTATCGGAATATTTAGTGGACAGCTTGTTAGTGCCGACAACCAGAACATAGGCGACAACGGATTTCAGCAAGTTGACGGCCGTGCCGTAGCTGTATTCCGGGAATCCCGAGCTGGCAAAGGCCAGGCGGTACACATAAGTCTGAATGACGTCGGCGGTTTCATAAACGCTTTGATTGTACATCAGCAAAATCCGGTCCAGATCGACCGTAAAGATGTTGCCCACGCTGATAATCAGCATGATGGCAATCGTCGGCTTAAGCGAAGGCAATGTGATATGAAGCATTTGTTGAAAGCGGCTGGCGCCGTCCAGCGAAGCCGATTCATAGACGGATGGATCAATAGCAGCCATGGCGGCAATATACACGATCGCAGAATAGCCGAAGGTCTGCCAGACCTGTAGCAATACATAGTTGGTGCGGAACCATCCCGGTTCAGCCATGAAATAGATCGTATCCAGACCAAAGCGGGTCAAAATATCGTTAACAAGGCCGGTCGACGGCGAGAGTAACGTATACAGAATACTGACCATAACGGCCGAAGAAATAAAATAAGGCAAAAAGCTCAGCGATTGCACGCTTCCTTTAATCCAGCGAACCCGAACCTCATTCAACAGCAAGGCGAATAGGATCGGAACAGGGAACGTGAACAGAAGGGAATAAAAAGCCAGAAGGACCGTGTTCTTGACAAGGGTCCAAATATAAGGGTCCTCAAAGATGCGCTGAAAATGGGCCAGACCGACAAAGGGACTCCCCAGCACCCCGCGAAAAGCACTGAAATCCTGAAATGCGATGACCATACCGCCCAGTGGAGCCAGCTTGAACAGGACCAAGCTGATCAAGCCAGGCAGCAGCATAAGCAGCAACAGCCTGTTTGTCTTCATATAGGTGAGAAAACGTTGAACCCATGTTTTCCGGGGAAGAGGCGTCATTCTTTCACTTGTTATCATTTTCTCCACCACCAATTTTATCTGAATTGTACCTTGTAGTTAGGAGCCGCGCCGTCCTTTGGGAGGATGGCGCGGCCGAAAACTGATGCTTATTTATACATAGCGTCGTAAGCTTCTTGCTGAAGGGCTACGATGTCCTTGTAACCAGCGGCTTCCATTTCTCCCAGGAAGGCGTCCCATTCGCTCATTGCGCGTTTGCCGGTAACGAATTGCGTCACGCCCGAGGTAACCGCCTCATTGACCTTGGCTGAGAGATCGGCTAATTTCTTCGATTGATCCGCTGTATAAGTCACCTGTACGCCGGTCTTCAAGCTCTCGTCTGTGAACAGCTCAAGTGCTGCATTGCGTACAAGATCGGTGTTCCAGGAGTAGAACGCATCGTTATCAATCGGCTTGACGAAGGTGAGACGGTCATTCAGGAAGGACCAGCGCGGTTCGCCTGCAGGCGTTGATTCCTGCTCAGAGAAGTCCACGATGTACTGCTTCTGTCCGCCTTCTTCCTTGTAGCTTTCGCCTTCTACGCCCCACGATACGAGCGTTTGGCCTTCGTCAGAATAGAGATAATCCAGGAATTTGATGATCGTTTCCGCTTTGTCTTCACTGTCTTTGTTAACAACCATGGCTCTCAAGGTGTTGTACTGGGTTTCTGTCGTCTGAACGGAAGGATTGCCGTTCAAGTCCTTCAGATAAGGCAGGATAGCGATATTATAATCCGGATCGTTCTCCGGTCCGCCGTTATCCATGAACCAGGATGGACGAGTCAGGTAATCGTAGCTGAGGGAGCCTTGTCCTGTCAGCATTTTCGATTCCCAGCTCTCCTCTGTGCCGGAGCCTGCTACCCATTCCGGATCGATCAAGCCTTCATCATAAAGTGTTTTGTACCATTCAACCATTTTCTTGTAGCCTTCGGAATACAGATCCGTGCCTGTTTTGCCGTTACCATACACGCCTCTGGATACGCCGTCATCATAATTAGCGGCAGCATTGAACGCGCTTTGGAAGCGGATGTAGCCTTCACGGCCGACCATCGGATAGTAGTTCTTATCATCCTTCCCATAATGCGCTTTCAATTTGCGCATGGCATCCGTCAATTCTTCGATCGTCTGCGGCACTTCAGTAATACCGGCCTTCTCAAAATGATCGGCGCGATAGAAGATAAAGTCTGCAAAGCGTGGAGCTTCGGCAACCAATCCAAAAATTTGTCCGTCATCGTTGGTGATTAACGTCTTATAGGTTGGGTTCGCTTCAATATAGCTCTTGATATTAGGTCCGAATTCATCAATGTAAGGAGCCAGATCGACGAATGCGCCTTGGGCACCGTATACGGTAGCCTGCGACACAGAAACAATGCCGGAATCAGGGAAGGTGCGGCTAATAATCTTCTGGTCGACGGAAGCATAGTACTCATCGTCATTCGATCCGCCGGGAACAAATTCGACGGTCGTGCCAGTCGCCTCTTCTACGTAGGGATACCACTTGTCCTCGTGCAGCCAGTTAATAAATTTATCGTGCATCAAATAAGAAAAGCTGCTGCTGGTTCCTTTCGTATTCCCATTCCCGCTGTCCGTAGTGTTTGTGTCAGCCTTTTGCGGCGAGCAACCGGCCAGTACGCTCCCTGCTGTAAGCAAGGCCGCGAAGACCAAATAAAACGCTTTCTTTTTTCTCACCCTGTGTTCCCCCTTATACTGTGATTTGAAATACTAGGAGTCTTTCTAAGAATAGTATCTCACGACCGAAGTAGAATATTAATGCAAAAATAGCTATAACTCATGGAAAATTGCGCACAATGTCTTTTTTGTGCTACCTATTTTAAAAATAAGTTGCAAAATGCAATACATTTCACAAAATATTTACAGCAGGCCTCTTTCTACGTAACCGGTCACCATCCGGCGCACTTCCTCCAGTGCCTGAGGCGTTAACGGAGCCACGGGCCGCCGGGCCGGACCCGCCGATAAACCGATCTCATCCAGCACTGCTTTCAGAACGGAAGGCAAGGTGCCCAACGAGAAGGATGCGCGCAAATCCCGGAGGACGCGCTGCGCCTGCTCCGCCTGCTCATATTCTCCGGCGCGCCAATGCTCATAAATCGCCGTCACTGCAGAAGGGAAAATATTGGCTGTTGCCGCTATAGCCCCCGTGCCTCCCGCCATGAGCGTGGACAAGATGAGTGAATCCGTTCCGGCAAGCACGGAGAAGGATTCCGGCGTACGATCGATCAATTGCAAAATGTTATCGAAGCTGCCGCTGCTGTCCTTGATGCCAACCACATTCGGCAACTCCGCCAGCTTGGCCACCGTCTGCACGCTGAGCGTGTTGCCGGTGCGGGCAGGGATCGTGTACAGCACGATGGGCAGTGAGGTATCTCCTGCAACGGCTTCAAAGTGATATTGAAGCTCCGGCTGCGTGTAGGTCAGAAAATAAGGTGTGATCACGGAAAGCGCATCAACTCCCGCCTGTTCCAGTCTTTGCGCAAGACGGCGGGTTTCGCCCGTTCCGGCACAGCCTGCCCCGGCATATACGGGTACGCGGCCGCGGGTCTCATCGACCACAATTTGTGCTACCTCCAGCTTTTCTTCAAAGGATAAATTAAAGAATTCACCGTTGGTTCCCAGGCAAAAAAGTCCGTGCACTCCAGCTTCAATATAACGGTTCACCATCTCCCGAAGCGCCTTCTCGTTAATGTCCTCCCGCTGATCCAGCGGAGTGACCATCGCAGGTATAATTCCCTTCACTTCCAGCATTGTCATCAGCCCTCTCCTATTGTTTCATGCATCTTGAAGTTCGAAGAACAAAGTGTCCCTCGACACGCTTACTTCGGGGCAAGCTCGACCGCGGAGCGAATCGCCTCCAGCATACTTCTTTCATCCGCAATGCCCTTTCCTGCAATATCAAAAGCCGTGCCGTGATCCACGGAGGTGCGGATGATGCCGCCCTTCAAGCCCACCGTGATATTCACGCCTGCCTCAATGCCAAGCACCTTGACCGGCGTATGTCCCTGGTCGTGATAGCAGGCGACGACGATATCGAAGTCTCCCCGCATGGCTCTGTAAAAGAGGGTGTCAGCCGGAGCCGGACCAAAAACATCCATCCCTTCCGCCTGCGCTTTCTCTACGGCAGGAGCCAGCTTCTCTTCTTCCTCCCCGTTGCCGAACAAGCCGCCCTCTCCCGCATGGGGATTGATGCCGCACAGGGCGATACGCGGATTGGCATTCCCCGCTGTTCGCAGCACTTGATCCGCGAGCTTCAGTACCTTGTAAGTCCGCTCCGGCGTAATCAGCTCTACAGCCTTAATCAACCCGACATGCGTCGTCAAGTGGATGACCTTGAGGCGATCCGTGGACAGCATCATCGAGAAATCCTCGGTTTCCGTCAGCTTGGCCAAAATTTCGGTATGCCCTGGAAAAAGATGCCCCCCCTTATGCAGGGCTTCCTTATTCAGCGGTGCCGTACAGATTGCCCGGACCTCGCCAGCCTTGGCCAGCTCAACGGCCTTGGCAATATAATGGAACGCTGCATTTCCCGCCGCAGCAGACAATTGCCCGAAAGGCACCGCTTCCGGCAGAAGCTGCAGGTCGATGCAATCGATGCTGCCTTGCTGGAACCGCCCATCCTTGACTTCCGCTATGGAGCGAATGGTGAGATCACCCAGGCCGGAGACGGCGGCTGCCCGCTTCAAGCTTTCCATATCACCGATGACAACCGGCTGGCATAGCTCGTAAACATTCGGGTGTGATAACGCCTTAACAATAATCTCGGGTCCAATACCGGCTGCATCTCCCATTGTAATGGCAATAATCGGCTTCATTATGTCACACCTTTCTGTAGTGTATTCACGGAGCGCACCAGAACTTGGTCGCTTCCGAAGGCTCCTGCTTTCGTAATAATATATCTGCCCGATTCGCCCGGTGTCCGCCCAAGCGGAACTCCGTTCTCCACTTCATCAATGAGCTTGATCTCGACATCGCTTAAATGGCGGCAGACCTGCTTCGCGGTATCTCCTCCGGTCAACACCATATGGCGGATTCCGCATTCGGTGATAATATCGGCAGCTAACCGGCCAAGCTCCGCACTGATTCGCTCGCCAACTTCCGTTGCGTTCAGACCGTTGTCATGCCCAAGCCTGCGAACCCGTTCGACCTCGTCCGGATCGCCCGATGTATAGAGTGCCACATGCTTTCCCTCCCGCGAGATGACACGGATGGCAAGCTCCCGCACCCGGTCCAACTCCATGCTATAGGAGCTCGGGAAGAGCAGCTTATCTGATTCTACAACGATCGCATAGACACTTTCTTCCTTCACCAGCTCGGTTAACTGGCGCCGCGACCACGGGTTGACGCTGCCGACGACAATAATCACATTATTCGAATGGTAATACAAGGAATTTTGAATAGGCACTGCTTCTATTTGGAGAGACTTCTCCAGGACCACACCCGCTTGCTCCGAGGCTTCTCTCATACTGCGAAGAATTTGCGCTGTCAGCGCGCCTGCCAAGCCTGCGGATCCGGCCCATACCACCTTCGGGCCTCCGAGTTCGACGGGGAACAAAGATGCGATCAGGTTCAAATCATCCTCATGCTCCGCATCGAACACCAGATAGGGAATGCCGGATTGGCGATGACCCGCAATCAGTTCATCAAGCAGAGCACGCTCACCTCTCAGCCGTTCCAGCGATATAAAAGCTGCCGGATAACGGCTTTGCCGCTCCAGAATGGCTGAGAACGCCGACTCTGTTGCGGGATGCTTCGGATCATGAGCCATTTCCGTCTCGTGCAGCGGCCTCCCGTTCACATACATAATTCCGTTCGTCAGCGTGCGTCCGGCTCTTGGAAAAGAAGGGGCGATGACGATAAAATCAGGCTGCAGTGTTTCATAGACGGCATCCAGCTCACTGCCGATATTTCCGCGAAGCGTGGAATCAAACTTTTTATAAATGACGGGCGGTGAGGCTTTCCCGTCATGTCCCAGAAACAGGCATACATCCTTGACTTTCTGATAAGCCTCCAGGGGAGGAAGGGAGCGGCTATCGGTATCAAACACAACCGCCTCCTGTTTCCCGCCGCCCGTCTTCAGCTCAAGCAGTACAGAAGTGGCCAGGCCCTGCCGGGCCATTTGCACCCCCGTATCGTTCGCCCCGGTCAAATCATCCGCGATGACGGCGATGTTCATTTTCTAACCCCCCTCCATACAACAGCAACCATACAAGACAACAGCAACCATACAAGTAAGAAAGAACACTGCTTTGGGCAGCAGTCCTTCAATGTTATTTTTCTTTTAATTTGCGCCATAGGGTCGAGCGATTAATCCCAAGCCGCTTGGCTGCCAGCGACTGGTTCATGCCCTCCTGCTCCAGCACGGTCCGGATGATGTCCCGCTCAATATCCTCCAGCGGCTGACGCAGATTCAGTTCTTCCTTGCCAGGAGCCGGTGACAAACCGCTGCGGGCTTTCCGGCTTCCTTCCTCCAGCAATGTCAGTGCCTCCCGTTCAATGAACGGACCTTCCGCCGCCGCTACAAAGAGCTCCATCACCGTACGCAGCTCGGTAAAATTGCCTTGCCACGGATGAGCGAGAAGCACTTCCATCACTTCTCCGCGGATCCCCGCAATCTGCTTGCCCTGCCGTTCATTCGTCCAGATCAGGCATGCCCGGATACTCCGCTCCAGCCAAGGCGTCTCCCGCAGAGCCGGGAGCGAGATGCTCTGATTCTGAAAGCTGCGCAGCAGCTTTCCGGCTAGCTGTTCATCTTCAGCGAGTACTTCCGGATCCCTGTCAAACAGAAACACCGTCTTCATCTTGCGCTTGACGATGAACTCCGCCAGCTCTCTCTGTTGCTTGGCGGACAGCAATTCCACCCCTTCTATGATGGTGACGCGCCCGCCGCCGTACAGCATCAGCTCCATTATGGCCTTCAGCACCTCTTCCGACGATCTGCGGATATGAAGGCAAAGGATACCGTCTCTTGATTCAGGGAGAGTCGCATTGATGACATAGCGCTTGCGGCCGCTGCCTTTTTCGCCGTATACGACGGCAGGATAAGACTGAAAGCCCGTCTCTTGCCCCGCTTCCTCCTGATAGGAGAAAAAGGGAGCGCCCGCCAGCAGGTAGCTGGCCGCAAGGCCGCTGTGCTCCGGCTCTTCCTCTGAGGCGAGCAGCATATACAATTGGCGTTCATCCGCAGCAGGCAGCAATTGCGCCCGCAGATACAAGCCCTGATCAGGCTCATAGACGGATGTCGTCCGATCAAAATCCGCTCCCCGGCTTACATCTCTGAGCATTTCACGCAGCCCCGGGTACATGGTATACAGCGTATCCGCCGTTTCTGGAAGCTTCAGCAGATGCTTGAACGACGTGTTGGCGAATTCCAGCTTGCCGCCTTGGTCCGTTGCCGCATATCCACCCTTTAGCATGCTCAACATGGACTCATACATTTCATTTTTCAACTTAAGCTTCTCAGCTGATTTATAGAGCTGACCCGCCCTAGAGAACGCTTCCATCAAAGACTCTTTGCCAGAGGTAATTAACACGCCCTGGAGTCCGTTCTCCGCGGCCATTTTAACTGTAATGCTGTCGCCAATGACAACCTGGACGCCTCGCGCCTTGGCATCTGCCAGGGCAGCGCCGACCTCCTGCTCCCGATGGATAACCGTATATGAAATATCGACCTCCATCAGGCTGGATACGGACATGAAGCCTTCGATAATGTTTGGAAATCCGATCATTTCACATTTTGCATTATAGCCTTTTACCAGCGTCAAAATTCGCAATATATCGAATCCCGAAACGGGAATTTCCACTACCGGCAGATAGGAATGCTGTTGCAGCAGCTTCGCCGTTCCGCCCCGGCTGATAATGACATCGTAGCCTTCCGCATGAATGCGGCCAATCAATGGCAGCACCCTCGACAGATCTCCATGCTCCACAACAATTTCAAATTCTTGCAGCTCCTGCTGCAAACTCAGCGTTAACTCGGACAACCCCGGGTAAGGAGCAATGACAATTGTTTTAATTTTCATACAACGATTCATCCTTGTTTTTTTATGCCATTATAACCCAGTCGCCTTGTTTTAGGCAGTAATAAACCGTTCTCCAAGGGAGCCTTAATGAAACAACTTGCCGTATACCGCGCCAATATCGTCCAGCGTCATCTTCTTCGGATTGTTGCCCATCAGACGGGTAACCTGTGAAGCCGCGAGCGAAAGCTCCGGAATATTCTCGCGTACAGCCCCGAAGAGCGTCAAATCCTGAGGAATATTCATCTCTTTCGTCCATAGCCGGATTTGCTCAATCACCCGCTCCGCATCGCGCTGTCCGCCCGCTCCGGTCTGAAGCCCCATCGCTTCGGCAACAAGAGCCAGCCGCTCCACAATGGCATCGAAGTTAAACTCCATTACATGCGGCAAAAGCATGGAATTAGCGACGCCGTGCGGTACATGGAACTTCCCGCCGATCGGATAGGCCAGGGCATGCACCGCCGCCGTTCCGGCGCAGGTGAGTGCCATTCCGCCATACATAGAGCCGATCAGCATCGCCTCCCGCGCTTCCCTGTCTTCTCCGTGGTGATAGGCCTGCAGTATGCTTGCAGAAATATTGCGTATGGATTCAAGCGCAAACATGTCACTGAAACGGTTAGCCTTATTGGAAATAAATGATTCCAGCGCATGGGTAAAAGCGTCCATTCCCGTCGAAGCTGTAATATCACGCGGCAAACCAAGCGTCAGCAGCGGATCTAAAATGACAAGCTCAGGCAGCAAATAACGGCTGACTACGCCGATCTTCAATTCTTCCTCCGGCAAAGTCACAATGGCGTTAGGCGTCACTTCCGAGCCTGTGCCAGAGGTCGTAGGAATCAGTACCGTCGGAACACCGGGATTCGGGATCAGATCCGTCCCCAGCATTTCCCGGACAGAGAGGCTATTCGTTTTCATAACTGACAGCAGCTTCACAACATCCAGGACACTGCCTCCACCGATTCCGATCATGGCATCGCAGGGAACTTCAGCTATCGTGCTGTAGAGCTCCTCAAGCTGCGTGATGGTCGGTTCCGGCTGAACATCGGTATTCCAGTGCACGGCAATACCGCCGCTATTCAAGAGACTTGTAACCTCATCCAGCGTGCCGTTGCTTTGAAGAAAGGGCTGGGATACAAGCAGCACGGACTTAAGAGAGCCTAGCCTTTGCAGATGCTCCACAATCCGCTCCAAGGAGCCGCAGCCCGCGACAATGCTTCGAGCCGTTTGAAAGAAATACTGTTCCATCTTATCTTCTCCTCTAGATGTCTTGGTACTTCAACTATCGCTTTAATTATAACATATCGTTTTTATAATACAACACTTTATAAGTTTGTAGTAATGATTAACAAAATACTGTTGTATATTGCAACATTTATCATGTGTAATGTGAGTTTGTAAGAGCCATGGCAACTAAGCAGACGGTTCCGTTGGAGGTGTGGGTGGTCAGAGAGTGGTCAGGATTTTCATTCTCCAAATCTATGTTTTAGTAGACGGGATATGGCAACAGGGGTTTATACCCCAAGGGCAGGCTACCCGTTGTAAGCTTTTGGACTCGCTAGAAAGGAATATCTTCTTTGGATTTGCTAACGGACATTTTGAACCGTTAGCCGACTTTTTCGCACATTTTTGGAGGGTAACGGACATTTTCGGCATTTAGGACGCTCAATCGGCTCTGATTCACGCAACTCACCTATCCTAAGGAGCTAAAATGTCCGTTACATTTCTGGCTTCATCCATAGTGGCCTTTAAGGAGACGTAATGTCCGTTATACCAAGCACTCCCCTCTGAGCAAATGTATCGATTGCGACGCTTGTATGCTGTCTGCATTGTTGCTTGCATTGTTGCTTGCATTGTTGCTTGCATTGTTGCTTGCATTATTGCTTGTATTGTTGCTTGAAATGCTCTAGTTCCAACACATCAGTCAAGCTCGAAAAGAAGAATAATTGTCCTGTTAAGCGTGTTCGTATATTGTTATTCTTCGTTGACGGATTGAATATTCCTAAAATTGCTGAGCTTGTGAATGTCACGACGCCTAAATTCAACCGTTGTGTGGATAAAGCATTAAAACAAGGTGCTGCAGCAGTGCTTCATAAGGAACAGCGTTCAGATCAACCGTCAAAAAATGCTCCAAAGGGATGAAGTCATTAAAAAGGCGGCAAGAGCTTACCGCTCCTGCCGCCATTCGCCTTATCCGCACCCTTCCTCGCGTTCGTTGGTCAGCTGCCGCAATCCCTCCAGACTGCCTTGCAGCCGATTCCGGACATTACCGATCTGCTGCCGACACCTCATCAACGCTCTTACCTCCTACCTCACGCTTCAATCTTCTCGCCCGGTCCAATTCCCCGCCGCTTCCCGCAGCTCCCGTTCCAGCTCCTGCCGATAGCGTTCCTCCGTCTCCGGCGGCCAGCCGCAGGTCTTCGCCATATAGCGGATAACCGGATCCTGATAGCGCCGAACCCAGGCGATGTCGAACAACAGCGCACCCGTTCTGCGAATGAAGAAGTCCCCTGGCGTCACCGCCATCTCCTCGGCTATCGCATATTGCAGCGGCACCTCTACCTCCAGCGGCAGAGGCAGCCCAGCATCGGCGCCGGCTGGCTTCGCAGCAGCGGAGCATGCGCCGGCTTCTACAGGCGCCGCCGCGAGATCGCCGCCAGCGGCACCCGCCATAGAGGCCGCTGCCGCCGCGCGCCGCTTCATCGACTCCTTCGCCAATGCGAAGAGGCGATCCACATTGGCCCCGTACCGGCGCGCCCAATGCTCTGCCAGCTCCGGCGACAGCCCCAGAGCGGCGCCTTCGTCCCGTTTGCCGCGCACGAACGCGGCAAACCCGTCACCGCCGCCCACCTGCCCGCCGGAGATGGGCAGCTCCCGGGTCGCACACGCGTGGAAACGCAGGCCATGCGCCTGCTTCAGCCTTGCTGCGACCCGATCCATGACCGCCTCGGCCATATGCCGATAGCCGGTCAGCTTGCCGCCGGCGATCGTGAGCACGCCGGACGGCGAGGTCCAGATTTCGTCGCGCCGCGAAATCTCCGACGGGGCCTTCCCCTCCTCGTAGATGAGGGGCCGCACGCCCGCCCAGCTGGACTCCACGTCCTGCTCCGCAAGGCCGAGCGACGGGAACATCCCGCTGATCGCGTGCAGCAAATACCGAACGTCCGCCTGCTCCACCGGCGGACGCGCGATATCCCGCTCTGCGCCGTAGACCGTATCCGTCGTCCCGACATACGTCTTGCCCTCTCGCGGAATCGCGAACACCATCCGCCCGTCCGGCGTGTCAAAATACACCGCCTGCCGCAGCGGGAACCGCACCTGATCGAACACCAGGTGCACGCCCTTGGTCAATTGCAGCACCTTGCCCTGGCGGGAGCCGTCCATGTCACGCAGAGCATCTACCCATGGTCCCGCCGCATTCACGATCTGGCGTGCCCGCAGCTCCAGCGTGGAACCGGATACACGATCCAGCACCTGAACCCCGCAGGCTTTTCCTTCCGAATCATAGCGAAATCCCGTCACCTTGGCGTAATTGACCGCCAGCGCCCCCTGGC
Source organism: Paenibacillus apis (assembly GCF_018333295.1). Taxonomy (NCBI): domain Bacteria; kingdom Bacillati; phylum Bacillota; class Bacilli; order Caryophanales; family Paenibacillaceae; genus Paenibacillus; species Paenibacillus apis. The sequence goes on along the minus strand of NZ_BORS01000018.1, from coordinate 72,768 downwards.
CTACTGCTTCCTTCAACACCTCCAGGGTCAGCCGGGCATCATCCGTACGGTATTCCACGTACAATCCGCCGCCCTGCAGCCCCTCCTGACGAAGCAGCGGCTCCCGCTCCAGCGTCTGGGCAGGAGACAGCATGCGGCGGCGCTCCGATCCCTTCACCCCGGCCAGCCAATCATACACCTTGAGCCCCAGCGAGGTGCTCGTTTGCCCAAAGGTGCCGCCCTTGTAAATCGGCAGCAGCATCGGCTCCGGTGTCGTTACATGCGGTCCGTTCTCGTAGACAATGGCCCGCTCCCGGCCTACCTCGGCCACGATACCCACCTCCAGCTGCTTCAGATAGCGGAGGCCGCCATGCACCAGCTTGGTCGAACGGCTGGAGGTTCCTGCCGCGAAGTCCTGCATCTCCAGAAGAGCGACCCGCATACCCCGGCTCGCCGCATCCAGCGCAATGCCCGCCCCCGTAATTCCACCGCCGATCACCAGCACATCGTGCGGGGCCTGGGCCATCATATGCAGCATCCCGGTTCTTCCTTGCGCCGAAAATGAAGAAATCATCCTCCATTCCTCCTCTCGAACTCCATAAGAAAAGGACCCCATTACACCTGAGACGTCAATGTCCAACGCTGTTCATGTAATAGGATCCTTAGGGTCATTTACATTACAATGGCTTCTACTTGCTTTCTTCTTCGGCGATCTCCGTATCGCTCGGCTTGTCGGAGAGCTTCACGGTTGTGCTCCGCAGCTCGCCGTCCCGATAGAACGAGACCTCCATCTCTTCGTTGATCTTCTTGTTGTCGTACAAATATCTCCGCAGCTCCTTCGTCGAATCGATGGTCTGCTTGTCGAGCTGAATAATCACATCATTAAGCTGGAGTCCCGCATCCTTGGCCGGTCCGTGCGCTTCAAGCACGATCACCCCGTCACTCACATGAGCCGGCAGCTTGAGATCCTCCCGCTGCTCACGGGTAATCCCCGCATAGGGATTACTTAGATCAAGCGTATAGACCCCGAGATAAGGACGAACCACCTTGCCATGCAGCATCAGATCATCCACGGTCTTCATCACATCGTTAACCGGAATCGCAAAGCCCAGTCCTTCCACGCCCATATCGGAAATCTTCATCGTATTGATCCCGATCAAATGTCCGTTCAGATCAGCCAATGCGCCGCCGCTGTTACCTTCATTAATCGCTGCACTGGTCTGAATGACCTCCTGCTCCCAATCGTAAATGCCGTCCTGATTGAGCGAGATCGGGATCAGCCGGTTCGTATAGCTGACAACTCCCGATGTCAGCGTTCCCCCCAGTCCGAGCGGGTTGCCAACCGCAATGACCGTCTCTCCGTAACGGAGCTTGCTGGAGTCCCCCAGATCAATCACCGACTCAATGCCCTTTCCGTCAATCTCCAGAACCGCGATATCGTTAATCGAGTCCTGACCGACCACCTTGACCTTATGGGAACTACCGTCACTCGTAATAACCTCCAGATTGGAGGCATCCGCAATCACATGTGTATTGGTTATAATATATGCCTTATCTTTTGTTTTCTTGAAAATAACGCCCGAGCCCAGCGCCGATTGCTCCGCGTTGACCGTATCATCGTTATAATTGAGAATGCTCACGACCGCAGGGGCAACTTTGGCGGCCGCAGTACTGATCCGTTCATAAGGGTCTGTCGCGCCCAGTGTCGTGAGATGTCCCTGTGAAGAGGAGGATGGGGAAGATGAAGGCAAGCCGGTAAACAAACTGAACAGCAGCACGGCAACAAAGGCTCCGCACAACGAGGACAACAAGGAGACCTTCCACGGTGCCCAGCCACCGGATCTTGCATGCGCCTTCCAGTGGTGCGGCTCCTCCTTGGACCTGCGCAGCCGCATGCCCCCTCTGGGTCTCGCTACCTTGGTGGAATAGAAATCATCATCGAACAGTCCCATATCCGCTTCTCCCCCTCAAATGCATTTCCGGTCTCGGTGTTGATCACCGATCTTTGCTTAATACATTACCCGCAAATGCTGCACATCCCACTCTATGCGACAACGGCAAAGCCATATTCCCGATTTACTCTTTATCTACTTAACGCAATAAACCGTCCAAAGGTTGCCTGTAAGAGGTTGTTCAAAAAGTCATCTTTTGATCACGAAGTGTTCCAAGGGGTTGATTCGACGTCGAATCTTGCGTTCACCCTAGAAGTCCGGTACTCATGTAGGGTCCGCCTACACTCCGTTCCTCCTTCTTCAGGTTCTCGCAACCTTCTCGGTGCTGAAAAGCTGACTTTTTGAACACGCATTGTATGAGAGGTTTTTTTCGGCTTTTTTGCGTTCTCGGGAATGTTTCGGGCCCTGCCAGACTACACTATAAATATAACGATAGATTTATAGATTCATTCTAACATATCCCGGCTGCTTCCGGTGGCATTCCATGAAGGAAAATTTCGGGAATGAATGGATTTCAGCTCCCATTTATTTCAAAGGACAAGGAGGAACAAATCCCGATGAATTCACCCTTCGGTTCACCAATGAATGAGGTCAATATGATCGCCAAGCTGGCGGATATAAAAGAAGAGCATTACCATCAACTGGTAACACTCAGCGCAATTATGGAGCTATTGGTTGAAAAGGGGATTCTCAGCCGCGCAGAGATCGAACAAAAGGCGCTGGAAATCGACGGTTCTATGATCCAGCCCACTATCCCGCCGTGTCTACCCCTTCAAGCCTGTCGTCGAGATCCCTTCGACAAAGTATTTCTGGGCGAGGAAGAACAACAGAATGCACGGTACGATGCTGACCACGGACATGGCGATGACCTGGTTCCAAGAGACGGCCGATGAGGCGTCCAGGGACAAGCGCAGCCCCAGCGACACGGTGAATTTGCGCACGCTGCTGATGTAGATAATCGAGTTGAAGAAGTCGTTCCACGTCCACATGAACTGGAAGATCCCCACGGAGAAGATCGCCGGCTTGCACAGCGGCAGCAGCACCCGGGTCAGCACGGTGAACGAGTTGCAGCCGTCGATCGTCGCCGCTTCGTCCAGGTCGCGCGGCAGCCCGCGAATGAACTGAATCATCAGGTAGACAAAGAACGCGCCGGTCGCAAAAGCCGCCGGAATGATAAACGGCAAGTAAGAATCCAGCCATCCCATTTTATTGAACAAAATGTACCGCGGAATCATGATTGAGGCGTTCGGCAACATCAAGGTGGCGATCATGATCGAGAACAGCAATGTTTTCAGCGGAAACTTAAACCGTGCAAAGCCGTAAGCCACAACAACACTCGAGATGATCGTAAACAGTACGGTTGGTATGACCAGAACAAACGTGTTAATGAAGAAATCCAAGAAGCCGTATTGCCCCGTGCCCTGCCAGCCCAGCGCGTAGGCATCCCACACATAGGTGCTCGGCAGCAGGCCCGTCGAACCGAAAATGTCCGCATTCGTCTTGAACGAGGAGGCAAACAGCCAAATGAGCGGATACACCATTACTAAGCCTAGCAGAATCAAAAATAAATAATTCAGCCATCGGCCCTTCAATTTCCCGGTTCCTCTCATGTTATTTCCCCCCGTCTTCATAATGCACCCAGTTGCCCGAGCTTTTGAAAATCATGGCCGTGACGGCCATGATGATGATGAACAGCACCCACGACAACGCCGACGCATAGCCCATATTGAAGAAGGTAAATGCCTCCTCGTACAGCTTCAACGCATACAAATAGGTCGATTTCAACGGTCCCCCGCCGGTAATGATGAATGCGCCGGTAAAATCCTGGAACGCATTGACCATCTGCATGACCAGGTTAAACAACACGATTGGCGTTAACAGCGGCACCGTGATCTTGAAGAACATCCGGAATTTCGAAGCGCCGTCGATCGAACCCGCTTCATAGAGCTCGCTCGGAATCTGCTGAATTCCGGCCAGGAACAGCACCATCGAAGAACCGAACTGCCACACTGTCAACAGGCCTAGCGTATACAAGGCGACGTCCGGGCTGCCCAGCCAATCGACCGGTCCGATATTGAGCCGGGCAAGCAGGGCGTTCACGACTCCTTCCTTCATGAACAGGAACCGCCACAATACGGAGATCGCCACGCTCCCCCCCAGGATGGAGGGGAGATAATACACCGTGCGGAAGAAATTAATACCCTTCAGCTTGGCGCTCAACAGCATGGCGATAAAGAGAGCAAAGGCCAGCTTGACCGGGACCGCCAGCAGGACGTAGATTGCCGTTACCTTCAGTGACTGGTAAAAGTCGGGATCGCCCGAAAACACTTTAGTATAATTATCCAGACCGACCCACGTCGGTGCGCTGATCATGTTGTAATTCGTAAACGAATAATAGAACGAAGACAAAAACGGATACAACTGAAACAACAGCAAACCGATAATCCACGGCGAAATGTACAGCAGTCCAACATATTGGAAGTTTTTTCTGCTTTTGATCACTGCGGACTCTCTCCCTTCCTACCCTCTGTTTATTTTGTATGGTCTATTGTGTACGATCCTTGATTTCAGCCAGTTTGGACGTCAAGCTGGCGATCAGTTCATCCGCGGCTTGCTCCGGTGTGGATTTGCTGTAGCTGACCTTCTGTACCACATCGTCCAAAATTTTGGCGACTTCCGAATTGGTGGAGATACTGTTATCCACAATTCCCGCGTGTTCGAGTCCAAGATCAACCGCATTCGTGATCGCAGCGTCGATTTTTCCCGCATTCACGGCGGCTTGCTGCGACGATTTGACCGGAGGAATCGAACGTACGCCCCCGAGAATGACGGCCGCTTCCGGGTCGTTCATGAACCAGTCGAGGAATTTTACCGCTTCTTCCTGATGTTCACTGTTGTTGCTGATAGCGAACAACTGGGACGGCCGGACAACAACACCGGAATTTTTGGCGTCCTTGGCAATCGCCGGCAGCGCCGTGATGATTTCCGTTCCTTCCGGCAACACTGTTTTTAAAGTTGGCAGCGTACTGCTCATCGAAGTGGTCATCAGCATTTGCTGGTTGATCCATTTCGGGTTCTGGTCCAACTTGCCGAAGAACAGATCGGCCTCCCCGAGCGGTTGATAAACCCCCGCTTCCATCGCTTTCTGCAACCATCCGAAGACGGCGGCGGCATCCTCTTTGGCGAAGCCGACCGTATAATCTTCCTTGATCCATTGCTCGCCCGTGCGTTGCTTCAGCATCGTGCGGAAGTCTTGGCTCAGAGCGGCCTGGTCGGCCAACAGCAAGTATTTGGCACTGTCCGCTTCATGCAGCTTTTTGCCTTGCTCATACAAGGTATCCCAGTCCCATTGGATATCGGTCGGGATGCCAAGCTGATCGGCGAGCGTCTTGTTGATAATCAGGCAGTACGCATTTACGCCCGTCGGAACAGCCATCAACTTGCCGTCATAGAGACCGAAGTTGCTCAGAAAGTCCGGGTCGAACCCCGAAGCGTCGAAGCCCTCCTGCGCAATCAAATCAAGGAAAAAGTCTCCTTTGGCCACCAATTCCTGCAACCACGGCAGGTCCAACTGCATGATATCCGCCGAAGTACCGGACGATAATTGGGTTTTGATTTTCTGTTCGTACCCGTCGAAACCCTGGTATTCCGCTTCGATCGTGACGTTCGGAGCGATTTTCTTGTAGGCCTCGATCGCCTCCAGCGTGGCCGCATGCCGGTCCTCGCCTCCCCACCAGCTGAAGCGCAGCGTTACCGGCTTGGCTGCCTCCCCGTTGCTCCCTTCCGTGCCCGTATTGCTGGAAGACGTTGACACTGCGTTGTTTCCCCCGGAAGAACAGGCGCCAAGAAGCGTAAGAAGGAGTACCATGGCCAAGCTGAGTGCCCACATCTTTTTTCTTCTCATTATTCATTCTCCTTTTTGACCGCTTTTTTGTAAGCGCTTTTATTATAATGTCGAATTCTGCCTCCGATAAAGGTAGCCACTCTTAGAAAAAGGTATCTTTTTCTAGGCAATCTTCGGTCTTGGGTATCTTCTTGTTGTAAAATGTATCGTTTTTTCAGATGTTTCCGCCGTGATGATAAATAGCTTACAGCCCATTCCCGGCGATCTGATATAATCATGTAAGCAGTTACATTTTACTTCATAAGAGCCGGGGTGAGCGGATGTATAACCTGTTGATCGTGGATGATGAGGCGGAGACGCGCGAAGCGTTGTCCAGTTATTTTCCGTGGAGTGAGGTCGGCTTTCAGGTGGTCGGCCAGGCGAATAATGGACAGGAGGCGCTCCGGTTCATCGCAAAGGGGGAACGCGTCGATGCCATCCTGACCGACATCAGGATGCCGGTCATGTCCGGCATCGAACTGACCGAGCAGCTGTTCAATCAGCGAAGTGATATCAAGATTGTCTTTCTCAGCGGCTACCGGGATTTCGAGTATGCCCAGCAGGCCTTGCATTACCGGGTCAAAAATTATGTACTCAAACCGGCCAAATACCACGTACTCATGGACGTATTCGGCAAAATCAAAGAAGAGATGGAAGCGGAAGCCGCCGCGGAAACGACCGGGCCGAAGATCCCGAGCCGGGGCATGGGCGAGGAAAGCCTGATTATTCGGAAAATCAAGGAATACGTCACAACCAATTATAAGAATGCTTCATTGGAGGAGGTGGCCAGGCTGGTGCATATGAACGCCAACTACCTCAGCTTTTTTTTCAAGCAAAAGACGGGACAAAACTTCTCCGATTACCTGCTGAAGACCAAAATGGAAATGGCGGTTCGCCTGCTCCGGGACGTCAGTTACAAAACGTATGAAATCAGTGAAATGGTCGGATACAGCAACGCCAAAAATTTTGCGCGAACGTTCAAGAGTTATTACGGCCAAACACCTAGCGAATATCGGAACAGCGGCCTAGGGAGCGTATGAGAGAAAAATATTTCGTCAAGCAGTTGACCGCCTTCCTTATTCCGTTGCTTATACCGATCGTCATTCTCGGTTCTCTGTCTTTCATCACCACGCAGCATGATATCAAAAAGGATATCAATCAGAACAGCAGTTTTTTGCTGCAACAGTCAAAAACCCAGCTGGAAATGATCCTGAACGAGTTGGATACGCTGTATCTGGCACTCTACGATAATACGGAAATTTTCAACGAGCTGTCCGACGTCCTGAAAAATCCTTACTACACCTATGAAAGCTCCACTTCGTACCGAATCATCTACAGCTATCTGAATGGGTTCACAAGCTCCAAGCCTTATATTCAGTCCTTTTACTTATACGTCAACAATCCTTACGACCGGTTTTTGTCATCGGTGGGCGGCTTGGTAACGCTGGATCAATTTTACGATACCGCCTGGTATGACACGTTTATGGATTATTCGGGGCCGCCTGCCAAATGGACCTCGCGCCGGGCTATCAAGTTTTACGATTTCGAGTTCCACGCGACGCCGATCGTCACCTTCTATAACGTACTGGTGCCGCAGAAAATCGCCATTATCCTGAACATCAAGCCGAAGTATATCGAAGGCATCCTCGACGACATCACGAAATACCCGGGCCAACAGTTGTTCGTGCTGGATGAGGAGAACCACGTTATTTTCTCCAACCACCAAGGCGGGCAGTTGCAGCATGCGAACATCGAGCGGATCGCGGGCAATCCTGCATCCTTCTTCGATATGAACACCGCGCAGGGAAAAGTGAACGTGACGAAAGTCGAATCCGAACGGTATAAATGGAAATACGTCTCGGTGATTCCGCATGCCGAGCTGTACAAAACGCCGACGCAGATTGTTTATTATACCCTGATCTTTGTGACCGTTTCGATCGCTTTCGGGTTTCTGTTGACGTATTATCTCCTTCGCCGCAACCATATGCAGCTTAAAATGATCCGGACGCTGATCAAATCCGCCGACGACAGCCGCATGCCGCTCATGCCGCCCGGCAAAGTGAAGGATGAGTATTCCTACATCATTCAGAACATGATTACGCATTTTATCGAGCACCGGTACATCAAAACCCAGCTGTTGGAGAAAAAATACCGTCTTCAGGTGACGGAGCTGCTGGCGCTGCAGTCCCAGATCAACCCGCATTTCCTGTATAACACGTTGCATTCGGTGTACTGGGAATCCGTTGCGCTGACCGGCAAGCCGAACAAAGCGAGCGAAATGATTGAGGATTTGTCGGACATTCTATCCTATTCGTTCAGCGATCCGACCAAGATTGTCACCTGGGGCGAGGAGTTGGCCAACACCGTCAGCTACGTGAATATTCAGCGAAAAAGATACAAGGACAAGTTCGATGTAACTTTCGAGTACGAGGAGGATATCATCGCTTTATATACCATCAAGTTGGTTCTGCAGCCGCTGATCGAGAACAGCATCTATCACGGCATCAAGGAAAAGGCTGGCCCCGGAAAGATCAAGGTGAAACTGAAGCGGACAGGCGACTGTCTGATGATCATCGTAATCGATAACGGAAACGGGATCCCTCAGGAGCAACTGCGCAGCATCGTGCAACGTCTCCAGTCCGATGAAGAGCGCACGGAGCACGTCGGATTGATTAATACGTGCAAACGGCTGCGGCTGACCTTCGAGCATTCCTTTGCATTCCGCATGCAGAGCAAACCGGGGTTCGGCACAATAGTCGAAATCACCGTTCCGGCTTTAGAGGTGCCGCCGCAGACGGAACGGGAGTAAAGGCACGGACAGTGTCCAGCCGATAGTCGCCGGCTGCCTGCCGCAAGACATCAACAATCTGGTCACCCGCCACGTCTACAACCAGGAGGCTACCCTAAAAGCAGCCCTGAACCAAGACCGGGCTCTCGCCTTCCGCGCCTTCATGAACGACCCGCTGCTCTCCGGTCTCACCCCGGACCAAGCGGAAAAGCCGTTCACCACGATGCTGAACAACACCAAGGCGTATTTGCCGGGATGGGAGTTGTAGGGCAATCACAAAGCAAAAAGCGTTCCCGGTTTAAAGATTTCGGAAACGCTTTTCTTTGTCCCCTACAGCTCGCTCAACACATCCCACGGTGTAGGCCGATCGTAATAAGTATCTCTTAGCTGGAATTCACCGTCCTTATAAAAGCAGCCTCGATCCTCCATCGAGGAACGAACCGCCATCCGCGCCAGGTCCGGAATATTATGCTCCCGGCTTAGATGAGCCAGATAGGTCCGTTTGAGCCGGCCATTCATCAGCTCGCTCATCAATTCGCCGGTCGCCTCGTTGGACAAGTGTCCCATATCGCCGAGAATCCGCCGCTTGATGTTCCAGGGATACCGTCCCATCCGAAGCATCTCTACATCATGATTCGCCTCCAGCACGAGCACATCCGAATCGGCGATCGCCGCCTTGACCTTATCGCTCGCATAGCCCAGGTCTGTGCACACGCTCAGCTTCTCCTTGCCGTCATAGAAGCTGTAACCAACCGGCTCGGCGGCATCATGCGAGATGGCGAACGATTCGACGCGAAGCGATCCGAAATCGCGCGTCTCTCCGGTGCCGAGCAGACAGCGGTTCTCCTCCGGAATCTGTCCGATCGACTTCTCCATCGCCTTCCACGTCTCCGTATTGGCATAGACCGGCAGGTTATATTTCCGTGCCACGGCTCCAAGCCCCTTGATATGATCGGAATGCTCATGGGTAATCAGGATTCCGTTCAGCTCCGTCCCCGTCACCCCGCGCTCCCGTAGCAGCTCGTCAATTCGCCGGCAGCTGAAGCCCGCGTCGATCATAAGTGTAACTTCCCCATTCGCTACGAGCGTTGCATTCCCTGTTGATCCGCTCGACAGCACCGTAAATTTAAGTCCCATGTTCCTCCACTACCCCTCTACTTCTCTGTGTTCGGACTGATGACGTCCCCGCTGATGCCTTGAACATAGTACTCCTTGCCGCTCTCCAGAAGGAAGCGCCACGCTGGCGCAGCCGGCAGGTGGGCATCCGAATCGAACACTTCACCGTAATAACCGAGATCAATCTGTGTGACGACCGAGCCCTCCGGCAGGAAATTCTCAATCAAATTGCCGAGTGCCTTCGAGGCCGACAGGACGCGTTGACGCTTGCCATCCTCCGCATCCGCAATTTCAATTCCCTGCTCCAGATAAGAAATAATTTTCTGGTTGCTGTAATACAGCTTCAGGTCAATTTTGAACAGCGGCCACTGTCCATCCACTAACGGATGCAGTACAAACTCTCCCGGTCCGCTGGCGATTTCGTCATATTGATAGCTTGTCAGATTCGGTAGCTGCTGCTTCAGGGCCGCTGCCAGCTCCTTCGGGCTGAAGATCAGCTTGCTGTCCACCGGATTGTCCAGCTGGATCATTTTGCCGTTCTGCCCGCCCTCTAGAAAGCGGTACGAAATCTTGCCGAGCTCGGGCGTCTCACCCGGTATTTTGGCTAACACCCGGATCCCCTTGGCATCCATGGCATTCTGAATGCTTGTCTCCAGAGAGGAGAAGTCCGGACTGGAGTCCGCCTGCTCCTGCAGATCGTTCCATAGCTGATAGCCCAGCACCAGATTGAGCAGCAGGAAGGCATAAATCAATACATTTTTCGCCCGTCCAGAATCCATCCGAACACCTCCTCATCAATATAGAATCCTTGTCGATCCATTGGATAGCTCTACCGCCCAGACCGGCTTCAATAGCAGTCCCTCCTGGGTCAAGGAAGGGAAGTAGGCCGGATAGAGCTTCAGGATCGACGAGCCCTCTTTCAAGGCAGCGATCCGCTCCCGCAGATCATCTCCGCCGGGAAGCTCAACAATTTCCTTTCGCCATTCGCCTTCATCTGCATAGATCAAAGAACGTTCATAGCTGGTAATCGTACCCTGCCTCATATTCAGCGTAATCTCGCTGTAGTGGAAGGACGGCAGATCGACAATCGGGAAGCTTCCATAGGGACCTGTACCGTAATACTGCCGGAACACAATCGTATGCTGACCATCGCTGGCTCCATTCGTCTGATCCAGCCGGAACAGCCCGTTCCAGCCGCCATGCTCATTCACAAAATCCACCGCCGATAGGACATCTCGTCCCGGATTGTTCTCTCCCGCGGATGGAGCCGCAGGATCGGTATAGTTAATCCAGTTGCGGTTCTGCCGCACCTGCAAGCTTCGCTTACTGTCCGTGTAAATTTCCGAGCCGTCCTTCTCCCGAATATATCGGGTAATACTCGGGTCGAAGAACAGACTGCTCTGCATTTGATCCGTTGTGAATGTATCCATGTTCAGTCCGGCTTCTACCATGCTTATCGGCTGCTCGGGAATATAGTTTCCGTTCTCCAGCGTGTATGGAACCCACTCCTTGCCGAAGTCCGCCTGTTGACGCACATCCTGCACGGTCAAGTCTGCCTTGGTCGCTTCATACACCACATCGCCCTGCGAGCTGAAGAAGAATACCCGCACCTGATCGTCCGTATCTGTGTTATAGATCAGAATCCGACTGACAGTCTCCCCGTCAAACAGCGGGTCCGGTACAATTTGCATGACGCGCTGCAGCAGGACGACAGGAATACCCTCGTCGAATTCCAGTTCAAGTCCGGTATGGCTGCTGCGGATCTCATTCCAGTTGATATTATCCAGCGCATAGCGCTGGAAGCCGTCAAACTGGCGGCCCTTCAGCCGGGAGTAGATCAGGTTATAAAAGGCCGATTCCGGATAGAAAATCGTATGGCGGTCCTCGCCCAGATGAATCGCGATCTGCGAAGGGAACAGCATGCTCTCCGCATCCGATTCCTGGCCCATATTTTCTGTCTTGATATAATCGCTCTCTGTCTTGACGACCGGGTCACTGCCCGGCAGCCGGTAGATCAGGAAATAGCTCTGGACAAGGCTGCATAGCACAAGCAGCGTGAGCACCAGCGATTTCACCGATTCTTTCATCGCCCATCGCCTCCTTGTTCCTGCAGCGGCAGCGTAAAGGTTACGCGTGTGCCGCTCCCCAGCTCAGATTGCAGCGAGATCGTCCCGCCATGGGCCCGGACAATTTCCCGGGCAATCGACAGTCCGAGACCTGTGCCGCCCATATTGCGCGATCTTGCCTTATCCACCCGATAGAAGCGCTCAAAGATCCGGTCCAGATCCTTGCGCGGAATACCGATCCCATTATCCTGAAGCGAAATCGCCAGCATATGGTCCTCCGTGATTCGAGCCTCAATCGCGATAGTTCCATCCTCCGGCGTATACTTCATCGCATTGGAGAACAGGTTGTCCAGCACCTGGTCGATCTGATCGCGGTCGATCCATACGGAATCCACACCATTTGCCACAAAGAGGGTCGGCTTGATACCTCTCTCTTGCATCTGGAAGGAAAAGCGGTCGGCCACATCCTCCAGCATTTCCAGCACGGGCGTCATTTGCTTGCGCAACTGGGCTTCCTTGGAGTCGAGTCTGGACAGATGCAGCAGGTCGGTTACCAGCCGGATCATGCGGTCCGTCTGGTTCTGAATGACCGAAGCAAACTTCAAGCCCAGCTCTGGATCCTCCATCGCCCCGTCCTCCAAGGCCTCGGTATAGCTCTTGATCGTCGTCAGCGGCGTGCGCAGCTCATGCGACACATTCGCCACGAACTCCCGGCGCGAAGCCTCCAGCTTCTCCTGCTCGGTGACGTCCTGAAGCACCGCAATCGTTCCGACGATGCCGGTCTCCCGCCGATGAATCGGCGTAAAGGTCACCCGAATGAGGAAGACATCCCCCTCCGGGGTCTCATTCTCCAGCAGGGTAGAATGCATAATTCCCCGCCGGATAATTTCGCGCTCTTCGTCAGAAAGATGGAGAAGCGAGATCATATCGCTTCCTACTGTCGGCTCCTCTCCGATCCACAGCATTTCTCCGGCCCGGCGGTTCATCAGAATCACCGTACCGTTCTCGTCGGCGGCAATCACGCCGTCGCTCATATTCGTAAGGATCGAAGCCAGCTTCTCCTTCTCCTCTTCATTCTGCGCGAGCGCATCTCTTAGCCGGCTTGTCATATAATTGAACGCCTTGCTGAGCTGCCCGATCTCGTCATCGCCGAGCACCGGCATTTTCTGATGGAACTGTCCTTCGGCCACCGCCGTCGCCCGCCGGGTCATTTCCTTGATCGGCGAGGTGATGGTGTGAGCCAGAATTACGCCAAGAACGGCCGTCAATCCCAAAGCGAGCAGGATGCCCGAGATGAAAATGTTGTTCACCCGCTCCATCGTATCGTACAGCTCGTTCAAGGAAGCGGCGATGTATATTGCTCCGACGATCTTACCGTCACTGGTGACCGGCTTGGCCACCACCTTTTTGCGGATGTTGTCTTCATCGATGATATATTCCTCGTTGTCCCGAATGCCCTGCAAGGCCCGATTGACAACGGTCTGCGTATTCTTGGTGCCCACATAGTCGGCATGGGACGGCTTCGATGTCGTCAGCACCTTGCCGCTTGCATCAAGCACCTGAATCTCGGCCCCGTTGATGCTGAACAAATTGTTCACCAGCACGCGGAGATTCTCCATCGACTCCTCCGCCGAGTCTCCGGTCACGCCTAAGTTTTGCGCCGCCAGCACGGAGAGAAGCTCCGCCCGCTCCTGCAATTCCTTCGTGAAATTGCTCGTCAGCGAAGTCTTCATCGCGCTTACGAAATAAACCCCGATCAATTGCATCGCGATCAGGATCAAAAGCACATAGACAAGAATCAGCTTCGCCTGGATCGTGCGAAAGAGGGATGGCAGCCTCAGCTTCATGCTAGAATGCACCCGCTTTGGAGCTCCGCATCATATATCCGAGTCCCCGGCGCGTCAGGATGTATTCCGGCTTGCTCGGATCCTGCTCAATCTTCTCGCGCAGTCTCCGGATCGTCACATCGACCGTACGCACATCGCCGAAATATTCAAATCCCCATACCGCCTGCAGCAAATGCTCGCGGGTCATTACCTTTCCGGCATTTCTCACCAGGTAATGCACCAGCTCGAACTCCCGATGCGTCAGATCAAGCGGCTCTCCATTCTTGTGAACCGTATACATATCCGTATCTATAAACAATTCAAATAGGCTGATCCCCTGTCTCGCTTCTTCCGTACCTTCCACTTCCGTCTGCTTCTGCTGCCGCCGCAAATGCGCCTTCACCCGAGCCAGCAGCTCACGCGTACTGAAGGGCTTGGTCACATAATCATCAGCCCCCAATTCAAGGCCCAGCACTTTGTCGATTTCCCCATCCTTGGCCGTTAGCATGATGATTGGGGTCTGCAGCTTGGCACGCACCTCCCGGCACACATCCATCCCGTCCTTGCCGGGCAACATCAAATCCAGCAGAATCAAGTCAGGCTGCTCGGAGAAAGCCAATTCTACCGCCTTAATACCGTCAAAAGCGAGCACCACCTCGTAGCCCTCTTTTTCCAGATTAAATTTCAATATATCCGCAATGGGCTGTTCATCATCCACTACTAAAATCTTACCTTGCATAACCAGATTCACCCCAAACTTTCAGCCATGGGCTTGTTATCTCTCTATCTTACCATATTCAAAGCCGCATCAGCTATCGGCCCGGAGGGCCACGGGGGAAATGTATTGCATGTCCCTTCAAGGAACTGATAAGATTTTCTGGAGAGACTGCACTAGCATCAGAAGAATAATGAGGAGGACATCGCCGTATGGCCATTATATTAATCGTAGACGACGATCCCAATATACGTGAGTTAATCGGCTTGTATTTAGCCAAGGAAGGATTTGAGCTGCTTCAGGCCGAGCATGGCGAAGACGCATTACAAAAAATGAAACAGTACAAGGCGGATTTGGTAATGCTGGATATCATGATGCCTATGATGGATGGCTGGGAGCTCTGCAGAGAGCTGCGGCGGTTATATCCGGACACGCCTCTGCTGATGGTCACCGCCAAAAGCGAAACCAGCCAAAAAGTAAAAGGCTTCAACCTTGGCACCGATGATTATCTCGTTAAGCCATTTGATCCGCCTGAGTTGGTCGTGCGTGTCAAAGCGCTGCTCAAGCGCTACAAAATTGCCGCTTCATCCCGCGTTCAGGTTGGAAACATCGAGTTGAACCGCCAAACTTACAAAGTAACCTATGGCCATAAGGAGCTAGCCTTGCCGCCCAAGGAGTTCGAGCTGCTGTTTAAGCTGGGCAGCTACCCGGGGCAAATTTTCACCCGTGAGCAGTTGATCGAGCAAATTTGGGGAGCAGATTATGCCGGGGATGACCGTACGATCGATGTCCATATCAAAAGGCTGCGGGAGCGCTTTGCCGGCAGCAGTGGCGATATCCCTCCGGCGTTCCAGATCGGCACCGTCTACGGCCTGGGTTATCGGCTTGTGGTGGAAAATGATTAAATCGTTATATATCCGTATCGTCGCCATGTTCCTGACGGCTATCATGGTCAGCTTGCTCGCCTCGGCCATGATTACCGGCTATCTTTATAATCGGTCGTTCCAGGAACAATCCGAGAAATACATGATTACGATAGGACAAAGCTTGATTCGCCTCTTCGAACGTGTCGGACTGGAGAACCGGGCTTTGGTGATGGAAGATATTCGAGAGATGGTCAACATGATTAGCGTGCAGATTTATGATGAGCAATTGCAGGTTGAAAGGTACGGCGACCAGCATAATATTCCCGTCAGCGAGGAGCAGATTCGTGAGGTCCAGCAAGGACAAATTGTCCGGGGGGAAGATGAAGATAGCGGCGGCCTCTCCTATGTCGGGTTAAGCTTCGAACATGAGGGTCAAGCATACGCCATGTTCCTGGAGTCCTTTGCTAACAATCAGCTTGGCTACCCGCTGGGGGGCATGCTTCTGACCATGATGGCCATTTTCCTGGTGGGCGGCAGCTTGTTCTTTATTGTGGAGGCCGGCTTTTTAATCTATCCCCTGCGCAAAATGACAGAAGCTACCCGGAGGATGGCCAAGGGCGACTTCAGTACGGACTTGAAAGTTAGACGCAAAGATGAGCTTGGCGTCCTGGTTCAGAGCTTTGACGAAATGCGCAAGCAACTCTGGCAGATAGAGCAGATGCGGCAGGACTTTGTATCCAACGTATCTCATGAAATTCAGTCGCCGCTCACCTCGATTCGAGGCTTTGCCAAAGCGCTGAGAGAAGAGCAAGTGGATGAGGAAGCGCGAAACCGCTATTTAAATATCATTATTTCGGAAAGCGAGCGAATGTCGCGCATGAGCGAAAATTTGCTGAAGCTGGCTTCCCTTGAATCCAGGCATCATCCCTTCCACCCTGAAACATTCCGTCTGGATGAACAAATCCGACAAGCTGTCGTTGCCTTTGAACCTCAGTGGTCGGCTAAGCAGATCGGCATCACCTTACATTTGCCGCTCATCAAAATTTACGGCGATCACGACCAGTTGAATCAAGTATGGATTAACCTGATCGGGAATTGCATCCGGTTTACCCCCGAAGGTGGAGCAATTACTATTTCCGCTGTTATGGGCTTCCACCACGTCTCCATCACATTCAAAGATACAGGTATCGGTATTTCTGCAGAGGATCAACAACAAATCTTTGAAAGGTTTTATAAAGCGGATCGTTCTCGCAACCGCGCTCATCAAGGCAACGGCCTTGGACTGGCCATCGCCAAAAAAATTATTGACCTGCATCACGGCCATATCAACGTTCAGAGTGAACCCGGAGGAGGAACGGAGATCACTGTAATCCTTCCCTATTATAGCCCCTGAACTTTCAACCCTCATTATTCACATTCAGTTCATATTTATTTGGTAGTCTATCCCAAGATAGGAGGATTGCCATGAACAAACTCACCAGCTTCTCCATGAAAAATACAGGCGCCCTGATCATCATGATCCTTATGTTGTTCATCGGGGGCCTGTATTCTACTGGGCAATTAAAAACAGAGGTGATGCCGGATATTTCCGTTCCCGTTGTCTTTATAACAACGCAATATCCAGGCTCCCCCAGTGATGTCATGGAGCAAGTTACCAAGCCCATAGAGAAGAGGATTGCTGGCATGGATGGAGTCACGTCCATTGACTCCACCTCCAGCGACAACTTCTCGACAATTATTGTTTATTTGACCGAAAACGCTGATCCTGAACAGAAGAAGCTGGATATCGACAGCTTGCTTGAAGAGGTTAGCCTCCCTGATGCTGCTGGAGCCCCGCAAGCAGCTACCTATGGCTTCGCCTCCATTCCGGCTTATTATCTGGCGCTCTCTGCGGAGAACGGTATGAGTCAAACCGAGCTGGATCAATGGTTCGCCAATGAGATCAAGCCAGGGTTTGAAGCCATCGATGGCTATGATCATATGGACGAAATCGGGTCGCGAGAGACAACCCTTAGCATCAGCCTGGATGCAGACAAGCTGAATGCCTTTGGACTGTCTCCCGCTCAGGTATCAGCCCAAATGCGCCAGAATATGACTTCCTTGCCTGCCGGGGCGGTAGAAATTGACGGCAGCCCGCTGATGGCCCGGGTAACAAGCAATACCAACAGCATATATACGCTGAAGAATATGGACCTGCTCACCCCACAGGGAACCCGTGTACGGCTAGGTCAGCTCGGCCAAATTGAGTCGATATCTGAATCGAACTTTGTGGCCCGCCTTAACGGACAACCGGCCATCGGGGTTCAGCTTTATAAGACGAGCGATGCCAATGTCGTGGAATTTGCTGGTGAAATTAAAGCCCTGATTGAAAAGTGGGAGCAGGAGCTTCCGGACATCCAGTTCAAAACAGTCTACGATGATTCGGTGCAAGTCAGCTCTTCCATTAGCGGTATGGTACATGAGGGACTGGCTGGCGCGCTGCTCGCCGCATTAATCATTATGCTGTTCTTGCGCAATATCCGCATGACGCTGATTGTATTGGTTTCAATTCCATTATCCATTTTGATTACACTGATCGTCATGCATCTTCTGGACATTTCCTTGAACATTCTGACACTGGGCGGTATGTTCATTGCAATCGGCCGGGTCGTAGACGATAGTATCGTGGTTATCGAAAATATATATTCCCACCTGCAAAAGGCGCAGGAGCGAGATGAATCCGTAATCAAGCTGGCTACACGCGAAGTTGGAGCAGCCATTACTTCCTCTACGCTGACTACTGTCGGTGTATTTGCTCCGCTGGGGATGATCAGCGGCATGGTTGGCCAGCTGTTTCAGCCGTTTGCCATCACCTTGTCCACCGCTATGCTGTCCTCCCTGCTCGTGGCCCTGACTGTAATTCCCATGCTGGCCAAACTGATGGTTCTGCGCGGAGCGACAATCAAACATGCCGAAAACAACGGAGGACGCTTGTCGGTGATTTACCGCAGGGTTCTGGAGTGGTCGCTGCACCACCGGATCAAAACCTTGCTGGCAGCGGGTTTTCTGTTTATTGCGTCGATTGTCGGCACAATACCGTTCCTATCGGTTACCTTGATTCCAGAGGAAGAACCCCCACGGGCTTTTTACTATGTTGTTAAAATGCCTTATGAAACCTCGCTGGACACAATGAATGTCAAGGTGAAGAATCTGGAAGACATCCTGCAAGAAGCCAGGGATGCCAGTGGAGAACCGCAATTTACGTTTATTGAATCACTCATCGGGTATAACAATTCATCCGATCCGGTTCCTTACCGCGCGCAGATCTTCACCGAGGTTAGCGAAGGCAGTAAGGTGAAGGAAGTCCAGGAAGACTATAAAGCGATTCTGCTCGCTGAGTTGCCTGAAGAGGCCGAGCTTGACGTAAGATCGCTGGAAAGCGGAGGAGGAACCTCAGACTTTGCGTACTCGCTGAAAGGGGACGACCTGAACCAGTTAACGGAGGCTGCTGCTTTATTAACAGAGAAGCTGCAGGAATTCCCCGAACTGACCGAGGTTACGGACTCGTTAAGCGATGCCAAACAAGAACTGGAAATAGAAGTTGACCAGGATAAAGCTTGGCGATACGGGCTAAGCGCCTCAAGTGTACAGCAAATGGTTGGCAGCTGGCTGATGAAGGATAAAATCGGCGAGCTGAAGCTGGATAACACGCTTTATACGACGACGGTGGAGTTGGAGAAAACCGGACTGGACACCTTGTCTAAGCTTGGTGATATCCCTTTCCCATCGACAAATGGATCGATCGTATATTTGAAAGAAATAGCGAGCTTGAATATCATCGATGCAGCTTCCAGCATTCAGCGCAATAATCAGGAACAAGTTGTGACCATTTCGGCCAAGATTGACAGTAAGAACAAAGGCGGGATCAGTTCACAGGTTGCTGCGGCTCTGGATCAAGTGCCGCTTCCAGACGGTGTATCCCGAGAACTTGGCGGGGTCAATGAGGATATTATGGAGAGCTTCTCTCAATTATTTGTAGCGATGGCAGCCTCCGTATTTATCGTTTACTTGATCATGGTCATCTCCTTCGGCAATACGAGCGCTCCTTTCGTCATTCTGTTCTCGCTGCCGCTGGCTGTCATCGGCGGGCTTATCGGATTGCTTGTCACCGGCGAATCTATCAGTATTACTTCATTAATCGGCTTCATGATGCTGATCGGGATTGTCGTCACCAATGCCATTCTCTTGATCGACCGGACGCAGCAGTTGCGCGAGGACGGATACACCGTTCGGCATGCGCTGATTGAAGCCGGGGGGCTACGCCTGCGGCCGATTATCATGACCGCTGTTGTGACCATGGTCGCCATGCTGCCGCTCGCCCTCGGTCTAACCGAAGGGGGCGCGATTATTTCCAAAGGAATGGCTGTTGTCGTTATCGGCGGGCTGGTCTCATCAACGCTGCTGACGCTGGTTGTTGTTCCTGTCATTTATGAAATCATCGAGGCAACTAAACAATCGATTGGGCGCTTGTTCCACAGAAATCGGGATACCGCATCAATCGCTAACAACGAGGAGGGATTGACCGCCGATGAATAGAACCAAGTGGAATAAACTCGTCATAGGATGTGTCTTGCTGGCTCTTGGGTCCATCGCCATAGCGGGATGCACCCAATCAGAGAGTCCTGAAACAGAAGCTCAGCAGATCGTGCAAACGCCGTCCGTAAAGATCAGCCAAGCTGATGTAAGAAGTATCGGGGAACCCCAGGAGACGATTGCCCTGGTCATCTCCTCGGAAGAGCGGGATATTGTCGTTAAAGCTAGCGGCGAAGTGCTGGAATCGTTAAAAAAGCGGGGCGATCAGATAACAAAGGGTGAATTACTGTTTGAGCTGGACCCCACTGACGTGAAGCTGCAGCAGCAGAAGGCCCAGATTGCGCTGCGCACAGCACAACAAAGCTTGAAAGACGCCAATTTTGCTAACCAGAACGATCCCGAGGCCTTACAGCCGTTAAAGGATCAAATTCAACTGGCCCAAATTGATATGCAACAACTGGAGCGTACGCTAAAGAACTATAAGGTCACCGCCCCTATTAGCGGGGTCCTGACCGACTTCTCAGTGGAATCGGGCATGACAGTCAGTCAAGGGATTGTCGGGAAGATTCAGCAAATCAACCCGATCAAGCTGACGGCAAGCATCACCGAAGAGAACCGCAAACTGATCGAGGGCAAAGAAGAATTGGCATTTTATGCTCCCGACATGCCAGGACAGCTGTATACGGGCAAGATCGTCTATCTCGCTGACATTATGGACACCCAGTTGCGGACCTATACACTGGAATTGCAGAGCGATAATGCAAAGCTGGCGTTGAAACCGGGAACCAAGGTTCAGCTGCGGCTTACTGATGAAGTGGAGCAAGAGGTGCTTACCATCCCGACCACCGCAATCATTCGGGAAGAGAGCAATACCTTCGTCTTCACCTTCGCCGACGGCAAGGTGGAGAAACGGCATGTACAATTGGGCCGCCTGAACGGAATGTACCAGGAGGTCACCGATGGCTTGAAGCAAGATGAACAGGTGGTTGTCTCGGGACAACATCAACTGAAGGATCAACAGGCTGTGAACGCCGTGCCTGCAAAATAAGCACAACGCTGCCGTTCATACAAAAAACTGGCCCGAGCTCCCCGTCCTTTTCACGGACGCGGGGGCTCGGGCCAGGTGCTATCTGCCTATTGATTACAAGTATTTCAACGGGTTCTGAACACTGCCATCCTTATGGATTTCAAAATGCAGATGCGTACCCGTCGAGCGTCCCGTATTGCCCATGACGCCCAGCTTGGTGCCCTTCTCCACGATCTGCCCCTTCTTGACCGAGATTTTGCTCAAATGGCCGTACAGGGTCTGATACCCGTTCTGATGATCGACAATAATGCAATTGCCGTATCCGGACTTCGTGCCGGCAAAGGTAACAATCCCATCATCGGCGGATAGAATGCTCTTGTTCGAGGAGACAAGATCAATGCCTTTATGCGTCCTGCCCCAGCGCTTGCCGTAGCTGCTCGTCAGCTTCGCCCCGGACACCGGCCAGGAAAAATCACCCGTACCGATTCCCCGAACAATCTTCGTACCGGCCAGAACAACCTTCGGCTTCGATTCCTTGATCACCTCTTGGCCCAGCCATTCCTCTTCGACGACTTCCCCGTTTTCCTTCGTCACACGATACTTCATCGTCTTAAGCCCGCTCTCGCCTAGCGACAGTACCTTTGTCTCGCCTGCACGCATCTCATCGCTCTTCTGGATGATGACCTGCGGCTCGGTTACCAGCTGCTCAGAGACTCGCTCTACCGTAGTAACCGTAAGCGCCGGTTGTACCGCCTGGATCTGAAGCTCTGTGCCGATTTGAAGCGTACGCTCCTTTACCCCGGGATTGCGGTTGAACAGCTCCTGCTGTGTTACTCCGTATTTTGCTGCAATCGAAGAAATCGTATCTCCCTCGCGCACCTCGTACGTAATCGCAGCTTCGTCGCCCTCTAAAATTTTTGCTACCACATCACTGGCCGCCATCACTTTATTGGGAGCGGTATCCACCTCCTGGACATTCACTTGCTCCTTGATCGAGACCTTCTCCAGCGCATTGTCCGGATCCTCTGTTGCCCCGGTATCTGCGGCAGCATTTGATAAGGCCGCACTATTGCCGCCCGTCTTGGCCACCTTACTTACGAACGCAGGAACAGAGGCCGTTTTCAGCTCGGGAGCATACTTGGTCTTAATCTGCTCTAGAATCTGATCAGCGGTCTCTTGGTCCTTAACAATGGCAATCGTCTTGCCGTCCACCTTCAGTTCAACACCCTTGGCATAGCCGGTAAGCATGCCATAGAGCTTGTCCAGCGTCTCTTCACTGTTGACCTCAGCCTTATAAGCCTGATCCGGAACCGCCTTGATGCCCTCCGTATGTACGGCCATCTCCACTTCCGGATATTTCTCGCTGTATTCCTCTTGCTTCTCCTGGAACAACGCCTGAAGCTGCTGCTCCTCTTCTATAGTCCCTATTTCTTGTTCTCCGACGTATACACGGTAAAAAGCTACCGTATGTGCTTCCACATATTCTACTGTTGCAAAATAACCCCCGCCGCCCAGTACAAAAACGGCAACCGCACTGATTGCAATCGTCCGAAGCTTGGGAGTCATGTTCAAGCGTCTTGTCAGTTCTGATATCGGTCTGAACTTGCTTTGTTGGCTGTCCGGGTGGCTTTGATTATTTTGATCGGTGTCTTTATCCTTGCGCCATAGCTGCCAGCGCATCCCCCTGAAACCTTTCATTGCTGTTCTCCTTTACAATTCAACTGAAATCGACATGAAATGATGTCAAAATTTTAACCTTTTATATCCTTGTTAAGAGTAACACAGTCAGCTTTAACATTTCAACTCATGCCAAGAAGGCCGGAAGCCTTTATTATACTTAGGCCCCCGGCTTTTTATGCAAATTCTTCCGTTGATTCTTTATTTACAATCCTGTGAATGTGAACGCTATTTTTTTAATAAATTCAAGATTTTGGCATATTCTTCTTTACTTAAATGCTTGGACAGGATCTGTTCGATCTCGATCATTTCCGTCTCCGTTAATCCCCCTTCGATCAGCTCGCTCATTCTCAGCATTTCCTCCTGAGGAAGCTTGCTCATCAAGGTGGCAAATACCTCTTCCTTCTCACTGTCGCTTAGCTCGTCCTTCTTCGCGAGCAGATCGTCCGGGCTTACCAATACCTGCTGGTCTTGTCCCGCACCTGCTGCCTCCCCTGCAATGCCGCCCATGACCGGGACGGAGCCCTCTGGAGCCTCCTCCTCTGCCTCGCCCTCCACCGGCGAGCTGTCGGTATCCCTGTTTTCCTCTTGATTCTCCGAGGTGCTGTCCTCTCCCAAGCGGTCTGTTCCCGAAGCTCCTGCCGCATCCAGTCCTGTCTGTCCGTTACTGTCCGGTGCGGGTTGATCCTTCGGATCAGGAGCACCCTGCGAGTCGAATCCCAGCATTCCCTTCATCATACTGCCCAGGCTTGGCGCCTGGCCGGCTATAGGCAGATTATAGCTGCCAAGCAGCGTTTGAATGTACGTATTTACCACATACCCCGTCGTGAGCACGGTCAGCAGTGTGACCATAACCACAACCAGCCCCAGTCTTGCGAATTTAAGCAACCATTTCACTAACTTTCCTCCTTCTGCAATCCCGCCGTCAGCCGGTTCATTCTAGCTTCCAAGCATCCGCTTGATAGAACGGATGCTAGTGATTCGGCTGCGCATCTGTCTACTCTATTTCCAGTATGGACGGCAAAGTGGAGATATAACCTCCCCTAAGAGTAAATGAGCAGGCTAGTCAGAAAGATAGACTCTTTCTACTACTTCTCCCATCCGACTACGAGCAGAGCAGATGTGAAATACAGCAAAAAGGCCGCTTCCTGCATACCGTAGAAAATAACGGTTCGCAGGAAGCGGCCTATGATGGTTACTTTATTATTCGTAGATTGGCAGAACCTGATTCGTCTGGCTGCGGTTGCGGCCTACCGAGAAGATCGCAATCGGAATACCGGTCAGTTCAGATACGCGCTTCACATAGTTGCGTGTCGTCTCCGGCAAGTCCTCCAGCGTCTTCGCATCGGAGATGTCCTCGCTCCAGCCCGGAAGCTCTTCGTACACGGCTTCACATTCCGCCAGCATCTTAAGGCTTGCCGGATAGTGAGTGATAACTTCACCGCGGTATTTATAGCCGGTGCAGATTTTAACCGTCTTGAGACCTGTAAGCACGTCAAGCGAGTTCAATGACAGTCCGGTCAACCCGCTCACACGACGGGCATGGCGGACAACGACGCTGTCGAACCAGCCGACCCGGCGCGGGCGTCCGGTTATGGTGCCGTATTCATGGCCCGTCTCGCGGATGAAATCGCCGATCTCATCGTTCAGCTCGGTTGGGAAAGGTCCGTCCCCGACGCGGGTCGTATAGGATTTTGCCACCCCGATCACCTGATCGATCTTGGAAGGCCCTACCCCGGAGCCGATGCAGACGCCGCCAGCCGATGGATTGGATGAGGTAACGAACGGATAGGTGCCTTGGTCGATGTCCAGCATCACGCCCTGCGCCCCTTCGAACAGCACCTTTTTATCCGCGTCAATCGCCTCATTCAATACTACAGAGGTATCGGTGACATAAGGACGAAGCACTTCCGCATATTCCAGATACTTCTGCAGCACTTCTTCAACATCCAGCGGCTCTGCGCCGTAGACCTGCTGAATCACATGATTCTTCTCGTTCATCAGGTGACGCATCTTGAGCTCGAATTCCTCCGGATCCATCAGGTCGGCAATCCGGATACCGCTGCGAGCCGCCTTATCCATATAAGCCGGGCCGATTCCCTTGCGAGTCGTACCGATCTTGTTCGGTCCCTTGCGGTCTTCCTCCAGGGCATCCAGCACCATATGATACGGCATGATGACATGAGCACGGTCACTGATTACCAGATTCTTTGTCGTAAAGCCATTTTCGTGAATGTAGTTTATTTCATCGATCAACGCGGACGGATTCACAACCATCCCGTTGCCGATTACGCACTTCTTATCTGAATAGAACACGCCCGAAGGAATCAGGCTGAGCTTGTACTTCTTGCCATCGATAAGTATGGTGTGACCGGCGTTGTTACCGCCTTGATAACGGGCCACCACATCTGCGCTCTCCGCCAGATAATCCGTGATTTTACCTTTACCTTCGTCTCCCCATTGGGTTCCTACAACAACTACCGTTGACATGTACATTCCCCCGCCCGGTGCCTTCGCACCTGTATTTGCTTGAATTAAGATGACGCTGTGCCGCTTGGCCGCTTCACCCGTAATTGTGACTGCAACTGAATCCTGCCGCTCTGACCATTTGCATTAATTTAGCGCATCAAAGCAGCAATACCAGTTTACCAGTCTCCATTTTTAAAGTCAAATTAAAAAACGAACAATCACCCACTGGCGTGAATGATTGTTCGGAAATTAAGGGATAAATATCGATTTGTTCGGAAAAATAGACTATCCGGCGAAAGCATCGCTATGTGCCCGTTCATAATTGGCAAATTTATTGAAGTTCTTCAGGAAGACCAGCTCTACGGTACCTACCGGACCATTCCGCTGCTTGGCGATAATGATCTCGATAATGTTCTTCTTCTCGGTCTCCTGGTTATAATAATCGTCCCGGTACAGGAAGGCGACGATATCGGCATCCTGCTCGATCGAACCGGATTCCCGCAGGTCGGACATCATTGGACGCTTGTCCTGCCGCTGCTCTACGCCCCGGCTGAGCTGGGACAAGGCGATAACCGGCACTTCCAGCTCACGGGCAATCTGCTTGAGCGTCCGGGATATTTCCGAGACCTCCTGCTGACGGTTCTCGCCGGGCTTGCCGCGGCCGTGAATGAGCTGAAGGTAGTCGATCACGATCATGCCTAGCCCCTTCTCCTTCTTAAGCCGTCTGCACTTGGCCCGAATATCGGCCACGGTGACACCAGGTGTATCGTCAATGTAAATCTCCGCTTCGGACAAGGCCGCGATGCCCATCGTCAGCTTGGACCAATCATCATCGTTCTTGAAATCACCGGTCCGCATCACGCCGGCGTCCAGATTGGCCTCGGCACAGATCATCCGCTGTACCAGCTGGGGCGCCGACATTTCCAGACTAAAGATCGCCACGGTCTCTTTGGCACGCACCGCAACGTTCTGCGCGATATTCAGCGCAAAGGCGGTCTTACCCACGGATGGCCGTGCGGCTACGATAATCAGGTCATTCCGCTGAAAGCCGGACGTCATTTTGTCCAGATCGACGAACCCTGACGGAATGCCGGTGGTGTTCCCCTTGTTCTGGTGAAGCTGCTCGACCCGGTCGAACACCTCCATCAATACATCGCGTATGGCAATAAAGCCGCTGCCGGAGCGGCGGTTGGAGATCTCCAGAATCCGGCGCTCGGCATCGCTGAGCATACCGGAGACGTCCTCGCCTCCCGTGTAGCCGTCGCTGACAATCTGTGTTGCTGTACGAATCAAGCGCCGGAGCATCGATTTCTCTTCGATGATTCGGGCATAGTAATCCACGTTTGCCGCAGTCGGAACAGCATGTGCAAGCTTGGCCAAATAACTGACCCCGCCCGTCTCCTCCAGCTCGCCGCGATCCTGCAGACGAGAGGTCAGCGTGACCAGATCAATCGGCTGCCCTTCCTCCCCCAGCTGCACCATCGCTTCATAAATGAGCTGGTGAGGCTTATCGTAGAAATCCTCGGTACGAACCCGCTCCATGGCCGTAATAAGCGCTTCGGATTGAAGCAGGATCGCGCCAAGCACCGCTTGTTCTGCTTCCAGATTCTGCGGAGGGATGCGGTCGTAATAAGGATCTACGCTCATCTTATTCCTCCGTGACCTGAACCTTGACCGTCGATTTCACTTCCGGATGAAGCTTCACCGGTACTTGAGTAACGCCAAGCGAACGAATCGGATCGTGCATTTCAATCTTCCGTTTATCGATTTTGACACCGGCCTTTTCGAGCGCTTCCGCCACTTGCTTGCTCGTAATCGCTCCGAACAGGCGGCCGCCCTCTCCAGCCTTTGCCTTCAAGGTTACCGTCATCTCTTCCAGCTTCTTGCCCAATTCCGCTGCTTCTTCCTTCTCGCGCTCCTTGCGCTTGGCCTCTGCGGCAGTCTGGTTCTCCAGTGTCTTCACGTTGCCATCGGTAGCCGGACGAACCAGCCCGCGCGGGATCAGGAAGTTCTGTGCGTAGCCCTCCGATACCTCCTTGATCTCACCCTTCTTGCCTTGTCCTTTAACATCCTTCAAAAAGATAACCTTCATTCGAATAACCCCTCTTCCTTCTCAATTTCATCCAGAACGGCCAGAAGCTTCTGCTCTGCTTCCGCCTGGGTACCCTCCAGTTGTACTGCGGCATTCGTTAAATGCCCGCCTCCGCCAAGGCGTTCCATGACTACCTGTACATTCATGCTGCCGAGTGAACGGGCGCTGATCCCGATCAATCCGTCAGGACGCTCGCTAATGACAAACGAAGCGAGCACATTAGTCATGTTAAGCAGCGTGTCTGCGACCTGAGCGATCAATAGCTGCGGAATTTTACGGTTCTCCTCGGTCACGGCGAGCGCAATATGGTTATGAATCATGCGGGCATGCTTGATAATATCCGCCTTAGCAATATACTCCTGCAAATCCTCCTTGAGCACCCGCTGCACCAAGGCCGTATCGGCGCCCATGCGGCGCAGGAATCCGGCGGCCTCAAAGGTCCGCGATCCGGTATGCAGAGCAAAATGCTTCGTATCGATGGTAATCCCCGCAAGCAGCGTCGTAGCTTCAAGCGGGCTTAATTCCACCTTCTCATGAATGTATTGCAGCAGCTCGGTGACCAGCTCGCATGCGGATGAAGCATATGGCTCCAGGTAGACGAGCACAGCATCATTGATAAATTCTTCTCCGCGCCGATGATGATCGACGACCACCACCCGGCGGGCCACATCAACCAGCCTCGGCTCCATCGTGATCGAGCCCTTATGGGTATCCACGACCACCAGCAGCGTATGCGGGGTCATCATGCCGAGCGCCTGCTCCGGCGAGATGAACCGGCGCATCAGCGGTTCTTCCTGGCGGATCCGCTCCATCAAGCGCTCGATGCCTGGATTCGACTCATCCAGCACAATATGGGCCTCCACCTTGTACATATCGGCGGCCTTCATGACGCCGATGGATGCCCCGATCACGTCGAGATCGGGCATCCGATGGCCCATAATGATCACGCGATCGCTCTCCTGCATCAGATCGCGCAGCGCATGCGCAATGACGCGCGCACGCACGCGCGTCCGCTTCTCTACGGCGCCCGTCTTGCCGCCGTAGAACGAGAGCCGCTGACCAGCCTTCACAGCGGCCTGGTCACCCCCGCGCCCAAGCGCCATGTCCAGACTCGACTGGGCCAGCTCGCCCAGCTCGCTGAAGCGCTCGGTGCCAAAGGCAAGGCCGATGCTGAGCGTCATCGGCACCTTCAGGTCCGCGGTCATCTCGCGGACCTCGTCCAGGATCACGAACCGGCTCTGCTCCAGTTCGTTCAGCGATCTCTGATTCAGGATCATCAGATACCGCTCGGAAGACAGTCGGCGCAGATAAATCCGATACTGCTTCCCCCATTCCGTGATCGCCTGTGCGACGCGGGCGATCAGCGCGGTCCGCTGCTGATCGTCCATGCCTTGCGCAGCCTCGTCGAGATTATCCAGCAGAATAATCCCCAGCGCCACGCGCTCATTCTCATACCGCTCCCGCAGAAGCGCAAGCTCGGTAATATCGTGGAAGTAGATCAAGCGTTCCTCATGATCCACCGACAATTCGTAGTAACGTCCGCCCGCCACGACCTCAATCGTATGCTTGCCGGGCTTGATATCCTTCTTATCTCTTGCCGGAAACGGCAAGCTGGGCAGCAGCTCAGGCAAAGGCTGGCCGACAACGGTGTCCTTGCCGAAGACTCCCGCGACATAGTGATTGTGCCATTCGACGACCCGATCGTCGCTGAACAGCAGGATACCGAATGGCAGGCGTCCGATCGCTTCGCCCTCCACCCGTTTGATCCTGTACGTCAAATCCGTGACGTACTTCACCAGCTCCTTGCGGAAGCGGCGCTCCGCCTGCAGCATAAAATACGCCAGTGCTCCGACCAGACAGAGTGCAACAAGTCCGAGAATCCAGTTGTAGAAGCTGACGAAAATGACGAGCAGAAGCTGGAGCAGGAACATCCATACGGTCTGGTATCCGTGCCAGCGTTTTTGCAGTAAACTTGGCATGCCTTTTCACCCTATCATTTTGGTCTCGTGAGCTTCTCTCGCAGCGGAAATGCAATATCAAGCATCCCGGCAATGCGCAACGGTGCAAGGAATAAAGCCGCTATGACAAGCAAAACCGGAATCGCAGGATTCCACTTCTTGTGGTACGCCAAGAAGAAGAACAGGCTGGCCGACTGAATCAAGAACAAGAACTGCAGCAAAGGCATCATATTCAGCAGGATTGTACCTATAAAGGTATTCGGGATGGACGAGCCTGAAAATAGCTGAAGAATCAATCCAACCAAGTAATACCAGATCAAGGAGCGCGGGAAACGCCAGTCGCGAAGCGGCGGCAGCTTGGGAACAATATGTCCCATACTTGCCAGGGTCGGACGGACAATCGCATGGGTGAGGCTTGCCAGCACCAGCGAGCATACAATAATCGTGAACGGAATCATGCGGACCGTAAATACCGAAAGCTGCTGGCTCAGCTCCGGAGTCCAAACTGCCCCGCCGGCAAGCGAAGTGTCCGTCATATTTTGCAAAGGCGCCATGGCTAAATTCAGCATTTCCTCGATCATGACTGCCAGATTGAAATCAAACCAGATGGTCGTAATCAGCAGCAGCAGCAGGAACAAGGCCGTAATGGAGCCCGTCCCGATGAATAAGACCTTGAGCGCGGAGGTCCTTTTTTTATAGAGGTGCCCCATAATGACGGCAGGAATCAGGAAATAGACCGCCTGCAGCAATATGGCCGGACCGAAGATCAGCGCAGCGATCAGCCAGACCGGAACAAGATGCAGCGCCAGTCCCCGAAAAGATAGTGTCGCATAAAGCACGACGACCGGCACAATCAAAAAGAAAGTCGTGACGACCGTCAGCGGTGTTGCCAGTGACAGCAGAAGCAGCAAATACACGATGCTCCAGGCCACCGATGTCCAGCGGAATTTCAAGTGGGTTCACCTCTTACGCATATGTTCTTCCAGTGTGGAGATATCCTGATACCAGTCTTCCAACTGGTGTCCTTCTTGCTTATGCTTCTTCAGCTTATCCAGAATCGCTTCATCCAGATCCCGATAAGATATACCCAGCCGGCGTCCCAGTATGTAACTGCTAACCATCAGGCTGGCAAGGCTGTCCATGATGCGTGTCGTGCTGCCTTCCCACAAGGCCTTGAATAATCGGGATACGTGATCGACAACCTCGGTCTTCAACCATTCAATCACTTTCGCACGCTTGGCGATATCCATTTCCTTTTGCATAGACGGCAGCCTTCACCCTCCCAAAAAAGCATTATTCTACATTATAGCATAAAGCATGCCCCTCAAGAGAAGCAACGAGGGGCCGATTACACACCGAATATTACATCCCGGGCACTCCGGTATTTCTGGACACAAATCGCTCACAGTACTCAATAATCTGACTGCGGCGGACAATGCCGATGAACCGGCCCATATCGTCAACGACGGGCACAAAGTTCTGAACCTTCGCCAGATTGATCAGGTCCTCCATATCGGCATCAATGGATACCGGCTTGATGTTCAGCTTCAGCGGGATTTCCCGCAGATAAAATTTTGAAGCGTTCTCAAATGTCACCTTGCCGTCAGAATTTTTCATGTACCACAGGAGATCGCCTTCGGTGACGGTCCCGACGTAGACTCCATCCCGTCCCAGAATAGGTACGGCTGTGTACCTGTGGAACTCCATCCGTTCGAGCGTTTGCCTCAATGTCGAATCCATTGTAACGGTCACAACATCATTCTTCGGAAGTAAGAAAAACGCAATATTCATTTAAAAAGCCCTCCTCATTTAATTCGCGTGCCTGTTCTGCATATGAGCGGCGCTTGAGGCCATGGCGCGAAATCGGCAGCCGGTATACCGGACTGCCGAGAGATCATTTATTTAGATAAGTGCTATATTCAGTCTAACATATCAAGGCCTGTATAGGGGATTTCGAATGTTGCCGATTATTGACTGGTTGTGTCCGTCGCTGACGTATTGCTCGCATTGTTTGTGCTCGAAGATGCTGCATCCTTCTCCGCATCTGCAGGGAGCAGCAACTCCTGCGGCTCGGTGTCCGGATTGCTCCAGCTGGCGATCATTTGCTTTGCGAATTCCAGATCTTCTTCGTCAGCCGCATCATAGTATATCCCATTCTTACGGAAGCCTTCTCCCATAATAGTAAAGCCCTCAATCGTCGGAGATGGGCCCAGCAGCACCTTCTTCGACAGTTCAATAATGTCGCTTGGCAGCATATCCGTCTTGAAGTTCTCACCCATCATATCCATCAAGCTTGGGATTTTGGACACTTGATCCAGCTTCAGCATCCGGTCCACAATCGCATTCAGGAAGATCTGGTGCCGCTTGGTCCGATTGAAGTCGCTGTCCTCCCGGTATCGAACGTAGTTAAGCGCCTC
This sequence comes from Paenibacillus apis, assembly GCF_018333295.1. Lineage (NCBI taxonomy): Bacteria > Bacillati > Bacillota > Bacilli > Caryophanales > Paenibacillaceae > Paenibacillus > Paenibacillus apis. The sequence goes on along the minus strand of NZ_BORS01000018.1, from coordinate 41,365 downwards.
TTGTCCTTCATACAATGGTTTATTTGCTTTAATCGTGAATTTCTCATGATCCTTCTGCTTGTTCACAATGTCCTTCGTAATCGGAAGCTCTATACCGCCTAATGCATCGACAACCTGCTTTAAGCCTTCAAAATTGATCGCCGCATAATAATCTACCGGGCTGCCAAGGAAATTCTCTACCGTATCCTTCGTCATCTTCTCGCCGCCAAAGGCGTAAGCATGATTAATCTTGTCTTCCTTATCCTTGCCGATAATCTCGGTATACGTATCCCGCGGAATCGACACCAACAGCACCTTCGACTCCTCCGGCCGGACAACCGCATAGATCATCGTATCTGAGCGGGCCGGTTCATTTGCCCGTTGGTCTACCCCAAGCAAGAGCATGCTGAACGGCTCCATTTTCTCCTCTTTTACCACAATCACCGGCTGCTGCTGCTCTTCTTCAAGCGGAGAGTAGGATTGCTCCAGCTTCTTCTCCACCTGACCGGATAAGAACAAATCAAATGCCATAACAGCAAGCGGCTTGCGGAATACAAATGCGCCTGCCCCGGCAATTACGAGAACGAGCAGCACGATCAACGCTTTTTGCATGCCGCTTCTCTTCTTCGGGGACGTCCGTTTTTTGCTTTCTTTCATATATATGCCTCCATCCAGGTAATGTATCTCATGAAGAATCTGATATGGTCCTCACATGTAAATATCCTACCGTTTCGTACTATACCATACAGACGATTTTCGATTCAACAAAGTTACCGCGTCGGATATTGGCAGTGCAGGGGTCAAATCCCTAAATGACGGCCCCTAATTCCACTAGAGCACAGAAATACAAAGCAGGCAAGCTGATGATTCTGCGTTGCTCTTTGATCGGTCGATCGTATGAAAATGTGGTTCTTACGCATGCAGTGAAAAAACTTACCTTAAATTCAGTGGAAATAATAGAAATGAGGATATAGTGAAATTTTTGTACTTAAAGTTGACTAATACACGGGTTTGGCTAGTTACTGGCGATCTAAGGTAAGTTTTTTCACTAAAAGTGGGTTCGTGCGTCGAATGAAGATTTTAAGGGAAGTGATTTCATTAAATTGCGATATTGCGGCCGGATGAGCATGAGCAGAATGAAGTAGTCATACCGTCCTGTAGGCGATTGAAGTTTGGAGAAAAACCGGAATGCCCGTGGGACAGTTAATTTCGGAGAAAAACTTCCGTACTGGCAGGACAGACAAAGTTTCGGCGCAAGGTCGAAGCATCGTGAGGGGAGGCGCAACTTTAGGCGCGGTAGGTCATGACGTCGTGCATAAGCTATCGCGAAAGCTTCCATTCGCGCTTAGCCCAGGCTGTGCATAGTCTCCTGCTTGCATGCCGAAGGGGCCCTCCCGCAGATCAAGTCTTTGGGACAGCCCCTTTTCAGTACCCTTGAAGGGTTCTAAATGAGTTGAACGAAAAATTATTTTGCGACAACAGGCTTATCTTCAGTTACACCGATGTTGTAACGATAGAAGCCGGTTCCATCGCCAATCGCATAGTTGACGATTCGTTCATTCACCGGAGACAAGAGGGAACGATATAAGGTAGGGAATACCGGAATTTGTTCTACCATATATTGCTGCCATTCTTTATAAACTTGTTTCCGATATTCAACATCAAAAGCTTTCTCAGATACGCCCTCTGCCAGCAAACGATCATTTTCTTCAGATTCCCAACGCGGGAAGTTATACAGCGCATCGTGTCCGTACAGACCTGTTGGATCCACGTCAATACCTACTGTCCATGCACCCATGTACACATCTACGTTCGGGTCATCTGTACCTTCCGAGCCAACCTTGGTATAGAACGTATTAAATTCTACCATTTCAAGGTTAACCTTCAGACCAATGGCAGCCCAGGACTGTACATAGTATTGAGCCAACGGCTCGGAAATGTCACTGCCTGTCATCGAAATAAAATTGATTTCCAGCGGAGATCCGTCCGGTTTTGTACGCCATTCGCCGTCATAGGCATAGCCCGCATCGTCCAAGGTTTTTTTCGCGGCTTCAATATCAAAGGTTACGCCTGGATTGGAAGCATCGTGGAAATCAGGATGTGAAGGTGGAATTAGTGTCGTTCCGCCCCAACGAAGACCTTTGTAGAATTTCTTGCCTACCTGGTCATTGTCGACCGCCTGCCACATGGCTTTACGCAAGTTTACATCCGCCATTTTTGCATTTGGATTCATAGCAATTTCTTTTTTCTCGGCATCCCATGTTCCAAGTTTAAAGCCGATATAGGAATAGGCACGGTCGATAATACCCAGGAATTCGACGTTGGACATATCCGCGTTATCCGGATATTGGTCAACCGGGAAATCACTTACGAGGTCAACCCCGCCGCTCTTCAACTCTTGAACAACAGTCGTTGCAGGGATTACTTTCAGAATCACTTCATCCAGGAGCGGCTCGCCGCGCCAGTAATCGGTATTCTTCTTATAGACAACCGATTCGCCCGGAACAATGCTCTCCACCTTGAACGGGCCAATACCGATCGGGTTCTGACGAATTTGTGGAGAAGCGGCCATATCAGCTACTGGAATATCCTTGAAGATATGCTTGGCTAATGGATAAATCCAAACCCCGCCTGTCAGCAAGGAAGGCGTAGATTTAATGTAGGTGATTTGAAGTTGCTTGTCATTAAGCACCTTAATCCCTGAAATCTTGTCTGCCTTGCCTTCATGATACTCTACAACCCCTTCGATATTGGTGAAATCAGAACCATAGCGAGGGCCATTGTAATCCGGATGGGAAATGACCTCATGGGCGAACTCCCAGTCTTCAGCCGTTACCGGAACACCGTCATGCCAGTTCACGTTGTCGCGGATGGTGAAGGTGAAGGTCCGTCCGTCTTCCGATACTTCATAGGTAGCAGCTCCATCATTGGTATACACATAGTTGGAATCCCAAGTCAGCAAGCCTTCATCGAACCATTCAAGGACTTCCGCATCCGGAGCTCCGGAATAGAAGTTGAAATTAAGCGTGCCTTCAAACGGGGAGTCCCCTACCAAACCGAAGGTGATGCTTCCGCCTTGAATCGGCTCTCCGCGGTTTGTCTTCACATTGGTAAAATCAGCGATATTAAAATTGCCGTCAGCATCCGCCTTTGGCTTGCCATCGTCGGTGCTGTTCTCACCTTGATTGGACGTATTCTCTGAAGGCGTGTTATTTCCAGTTCCCGGGTTTGCTGAATTGTTGCCCCCATTGGAGCTGCATGCCGCCAAAGCCAACACTAAGGTTAGCATTAACACGACTTGCCATGACCTTGACCAACTCGACTTTTTCATGGATAGATTCCTCCCTTTTTATCCTTTTCTTTGTCTTGCATCTGTCGCGCGCTTCAGCGCTTGGCCGACATTATTTATACTCAACATCATTGCCAAGATCAGTAATGATGCAGGTAACCAAATCCACCATCTGGACTCCAGTGTCTGAGGATTTCTGGCATAGCCAACCAGGGTTCCCAGACTTGGCGTGCTTTCAGGGAAACCAAATCCAAGGAAGGAAAGTCCTGATTCAAGTCCAATATTTCCCGCCAAACTCAGAGTCATTGAAACAATGATAATCGAGGTTAAATTCGGCAGCACCTCCATGACCATAATTCTTAAATTAGAAGAGCCTAAGGTTCTTGATGCCTGTACATATTCCAGTTCTCTTTCCTGCAAGGTTTTGGAACGAATTAACCTCGCCTTGCTCATCCATAAGAAGCTGGTCATAATCAAGCAAAATTGAATAATATTATATTTGGGAACGATGGTTACGAAGATAATAACGATCATGGTGAAAGGGAGAATAATGAAGAAGTCCACCACTCTCATGATCCCGTTGTCTACATGACCACCGAAATAACCGGCTACAAGTCCAACCACAAGTCCGATTAATCCTGCCAGCAAGGTGACTACTACACCGATCGTGATGGAATTGCGGGCACCGATGATCAATTGCCCGAATACATCCCGTCCGCCGTAATCCGTACCTAGCCAGAAATCTGCGGAAGGCGGCTGGTATAGGGCGAAGAGGTCTACCTTTACCACTTCCTTCTGATCAAGGAATAGGGATACCCCATAGACCACCACAATAATGAGGCCCAAAAATAGTAAAGAGACTAGGGCTACCTTATCCCGAACCAATTCTCGCCACAGTACGCGCCAGCCTGACGGGCTCTTGCTATAGTCCTCTGGCTGGATCAATTCCGCATTTGCATTCGCCATTTCTTTCACCCCGAATTTTTCCTAAATTATTTTATGCGAATACGAGGATCCACAATGTTTAGAATAATATCCGATATCAGCGCACCAACGATTGATGCTATCCCAAACAACAATGCAACGGCTATAACTACACTAAAGTCGCGCCCCACAATCGATTGGATAAAGAGCTGCCCCATTCCCGGATAGGCAAATATGGACTCGATAAATACCGTTCCCCCAATAAGTCCGGTAATTTCAAAGCCTAGAAATGCGGCGATCGGGAGCAAGGAATTTCTAAAAATATGACGGTTGTAGACACGGGATTCGGAGGCTCCCTTTGCTCTGGCGGTGATAATAAAATCCTTCTGCTTCGTGTCAATGATTTCGTTCCTGAGATATTGCACGGTACTAACTACTCCGATCAGCGCCATACTCAGTGCAGGCAACAGCAGATGATAAATCTTGCTTAAGACATACCCAATCCCTTCCGTTGCTCTAGGATTCACAGAGCCTCCAGTAGGGAACCATCCCAAGTAAAATCCGAAGAACCACAGCATCAGTAAGCCAAATATGAACAGCGGCATTGCGAAGCCGATATAGGTGTATCCCGAAATAATGCGATCGAAAAAAGTATCATTGTAGCGGCCGCTAATGATGCCGAGAGGAATGGCGATCAAATAGGTCAGAATGAGCGTTGCAAGCGCCAGCCACAACGTATTGGAGACACGCTGGGAAATCAGCTCGGTAACCGGCATTTTATACTTGAACGAGTTGCCCAGGTCGCCTTGCGCCGCATTCGATATCCAGTCCCAATACTGCACATACCACGGATTATTCAGCCCCAGCTTCTCTCGCATCGCCGCAAGAGCATCCGGGTCGAGGCTCGGATCAATCAATCCGGTAAGGGCATCCCCCGGCATGGCCTTTGCCATTAAGAAAAGAACGATACTTAAAATGAAGATCTGAGGGATCATAATGAGTACTCTTCGAACAATTGTCTTCCACATAGCTTTCAACCTTTCTGAGGCAGCGCCACGAAATGTGTGTCCGAAACCGGCTTTAAGGGATAAACCAATCCGTTCTCGTCAAAATATCTCCGGTGAGCTTCCTTGTACTCCTCTTGGACAGAGCGACGGAACTCTACCTGCTGCTCCCGATGGCTAGGATCAATATCTGGAATCGCTGCGATCAAACGCTTGGTATAGATGTGCTGAGGACTTTCAAAGATATCATTGGCCGTCCCCTCCTCCACATATCGTCCCTTGTACATAATCCCGATTTTGTCGCACATATGTCGGATAATCCCTAGATCATGGCTTATAAATAAAAAGGTCAGGTTGAGTTCCCTTTGAATCTCCCTCATAAAGTTCAGGACCTGCGCTTGCACCGATACATCCAGAGCAGAGACGGGTTCGTCGGCGATGATCAACTTGGGCCTTAAGGCAATCGCTCTTGCAATCCCGATACGTTGTCGCTGCCCTCCCGAGAACTGATAGGGATACTTTAAAAAGGATTCCGGGCTTAGTCCCACTTGCTCCAACAACTCGTGGACGCGCTTCTTCTCCTCTTGCGGAGACAGCTTTTCAAAATTGCGCAGCGGCTCTGCAATGATATCCCCTACCCGCTTCTTCGGGTTTAAAGACGAGTATGGATCCTGGAATATCATCTGAATATCTCGTCCAAAGCGGCTACGGCCTTTGATATGCCCAATTTCCTTGCCTTCAAATTTGATGCTTCCGCTGGAAATATGATTTAGTCCGATCACAGCCCGGCCCATCGTTGTTTTCCCGGAGCCCGACTCTCCTACCAAGCCGTAGGTTTGACCTGCCTCAATCGTCATATTAACGCCATCCACCGCTCTTACATGATCAACAACAGTTCTAAAGATGCCTCCCCGAATCGGATAGTGCACCTTCAAATCTTTGATTTCAAGAATTGACATGTTCGCTATCCTCCTCCGAATGAGCCGGAAAGTAAAAATGCTTGTAGCATGTACAGCGGACAAAATGTCCCTCCGCTATTTCATGCATTTCCGGATGTGCTTCATGCTTCTCGGACTCGATCCAGGGAATCCGCGGAGCAAAGCGGCAGCCTTCCCGAGGAAGATTTTTTAATGACGGGACAATCCCTTGAATAACGTGTAATTTAGACTTCACTTCGTTTACGGTCGGGATCGAGTTCAGCAGAGACCTGGTATAGGGATGCTTTGCGTTAGTCACCAGGGTATAGATATCTGCTACCTCAACAATCTGTCCGGCATACATGACCGCAACACGGTCGGCCATTTCGGCGACAACCCCAAGATCATGAGTGATTAAGATAATCCCGGCTTCCATGTCATTCTTCAGTTCTCGAATCAGATCGAGAATTTGCAATTGGATCGTTACATCGAGTGCGGTTGTCGGTTCGTCAGCAATGAGCAGCTTCGGTCCGTTTGCGATAGCAATGGCTATGACAATACGCTGCCTCATCCCTCCGGAAAGCTCATGCGGATATTGCAGGTAGGTGACTTCAGGACGAGGAATGCCAACCTTGTCAAGCAGCTCAATCGCCTGCCTTTTGCGCTCCGCTTTACCTGATGCAGGCTGATGAAGCAATATGACTTCTTCAATTTGTCTACCGACGGTCATTAGAGGATTAAGTGCAGATAAGGGGTCTTGAAAAATCATGCTGATATCCTTCCCGCGCAATTTGTTCAGTTGATTCGCAGGCATTCCAACGAGATTTTGCTTCCCGAAATAGATACGCCCTTCCATTCTTGCCCGGGTATGCAGGCCCATAATCGAGTAGGCAAGCGCACTTTTGCCAGAACCCGACTCTCCTACAATCGCTAGGATTTCATTCTTTCTAACCGTGAGTGAAACGTCATCCACAGCTGCATAATAATCATCATCAATCCGAAAAGAGGTGGTTAAATTCTCAATTTTCAACAACTCTTCGCTCAAATTAATCACCCTAACAAAGAAGAATTTTGACGAATTTAATCGATAATTAATAGATTTAAGGTTTTGATGTAGTAATTAGCCGATGGATGTCTATAAGAGGAGGTATTCAATAGCTCATTAATATTCAATAATATGAATAAATAACCACTGGTCAAAATTGAATTAAAAAAATTTTTACATTGATTTGTTCTAAATAATCACGTAAAAATTTGGGATTGCTTGAATTTAATAAATAATATACTCTATGTCAGCTAATATTCCAAGTACTTTTCCACTTTATCGCCTACCTTTTTTTATTTATCTCTTTAAAAGGTTACTTGAATTGTAAAATTCATGTAATGTATATTCATTCATTTTTAGATCTTCTAAAGTGACGATAGTCCACGTATGGAGGACATTTTTTAACGTTAAAAACCGACCAAAATGGGCTTAGAATATTGAAGTGATTAATTTATACTGTTTTGGATTAAAGTGTAAGGAGTCCGTCGGAGAGCAACAGATTGAGCCTCTAAAAGCTGTTGCTTTAAACACAAAAAAGCTGACCTTGTACGTTCTGTACAGGTCAGCTTTTTATTTGAACAGCTTATACTATTCAGTAGTGTATGGCAGCAATGCGATTTGACGCGAACGCTTGATAGCAACGGTCAACAGACGTTGGTATTTTGCGCTAGTGCCTGTTACACGACGTGGCAAAATCTTACCACGCTCGCTGATGAATTTCTTCAACAGCTCGATGTCTTTATAGTCAATGTGAGTAATTTTGTTCGCAGTGAAGTAGCACACTTTACGACGCTTGTTACGGCCGCCGCGGCGAGCCGGTCTCTTGTCGTCTCCGCCTTCTCTTTGTTTGAAGCTCATGCTTTTCAGTCCTTTCCAAATTAAAATGGCAAATCGTCATCCGAAATATCGATCGGTTTCCCGTCATCGGAGAATGGATCGTTGTTGCGGGAGGAGTTATTATTATTGCTGCGCCCGGCATTGCCGCCGCCAGCAAATGGAGCTTCCTCACGCGGTCCTCCGCCACCTGATGCACCTTCGCGGTTCGATTCCAAGAAACGGACATTATCAGCAATAACCTCAGTGACGTATACACGCTTACCTTCGTTATTTTCGTAATTCCGAACTTGAATTCGCCCTTCCACAGCAGTCAAGCGACCTTTACGCAAGTAATTTGCGCAAGTCTCCGCAAGCTGTCTCCAGGTAACTACCGGAATGAAATCCGCCTCACGTTCTCCGCCTTGCGAAGTAAACGGTCTGTCTACCGCAATGGTAAACTGAGTTACAGCCACACCGGATGGTGTATAACGCAGCTCCGGATCCCGGGTAAGTCGTCCAATCAGAATGACACGGTTCAACAATCAAATCCCCTCCTTCGGGCATTAAATTACTCAGTTACGGATTAGGCAACGTCTTTAGTAATGAGATAACGGATAACCTCGTCGGAAATCTTCAGAATCCGCTCAAGCTCAGCAACTACTTCTGGAGCTGCAGTAAAGTTTACGAGAACGTAAACTCCATCACGGATCTTGTTAATCTCATACGCAAGCCGGCGTTTGCCCATCACGTCATGCTTTGTAATTTCGCCGCCGTTTTGGATGATGCCTTGGAATTTTTCGACTGCCGCTTGAACAGCTTCTTGTTCAAGATCAGGACGAATAATGTACATCAATTCGTATTTGCGCATTTGGTTCACCTCCTTATGGACTATGGCCCCATCCTGTTGCACATGGAGCAAGGAGCGAGTCTAAACTCGCACCATAGTAGTATATCAAATCGGGAACCGCCGTGCAAGAACCTAGATTAGGTTGCTGAAAATCTCTACTTTAAAGTTACTTTACTTTGACTCCCATACCTTGTTGACCATACGTATTGTCATATCCCCAAACCCATAATTTTCCTCCGCTGATCCAAAAGATATTCCGGCTCGTATTTTCAATAAAGCTTACGTTTTTGTTCAAGTCCCCAAGCCGCGGATAAGTATTGTACGTCAACAATTCCTTGTTTTGGGTAAGCAGCAGGACGCCGTTTACCGTTAATGTAACCGAGGTATAATTCAGGCTTTTGCCGGCCGCGCTCCAGCCTGTTTGCTTGTTGTATCTTAGTGCCATAGTCGTAATATTCGTCGGTTTGTTCAATTGGGAAGGAACCTTCTGTCCAAGCTGTCTTGCTGAATTGTCTCCATATCCCCATAACTCGCCATTTTTGTCTATGGCAACGATATATTCATTATTTGTATTGGCTGCATCAAACTTTTGGATATCCTTGAACCCGGCAATTTGTTCAGCTTTGGTCGTCTGCCCTTCCACAATGGAATTATCCCAACTCCATAAGGTTCCGTCCTTCTTTAAAGCGTAGCCTTTAAGGTTGCTCATGGATACCGATACTGCATCCTGGATTAATATTTTCCTGTAATGATTATGTATGAATTCACGCGCATCCTCATTAGCCCAACCAACTCCGCCTAACTGATAAACATTCCCGTCATTAGTCAGGAGTGCTACTCCTCGATTAAAAGCATTCATATCGGCAATCGGCTCACTGATTAAAGTAATCTTGGTCGGTGTCCCGGTAACGGTCTTTATCCCGAGATCCTTCAAATCTCCCCAACCGTATAGTTCTCCATCCGTTGTAATATATAAGGAGAATTTCTCCCCCGCTTCGATTTTCCGGATCTTTGAGTTGGTGGTAATGAGCGTCGGCGGAAGAACCGGCATTTCGCTTTCGCTAATTTCGTGGTTCGTGTTCTTCCCCCAACCATAAAGTTGACCATCCTTCCCGAGTGCCAAGGTATGGGCTTCACTGGCGGCTACGGATACGGGTGAATCTACAGCTTTCAACTGGGTTGGATCCTTGGCAATGATGGCTTGAGACCCTACTCCATATTGTTCAAACTTTACGGGTGTTGGTTCTTGATAGCCCTCTCGATATTTTTCATAACGGCTTGGCGTTTCGTAACGGTCCCGGTAATCCGGCAAAGTCGTCGCCGCCTGTGCTCCTCCCGGTATGGTCACATAAACCCCTATACCGTAATTGTATTTGGAGAGCCTGGATTCCTTGAACACCTCTTCTTTAAAAGCAGGCGTGACAAGGTAATAATACCCCTCTTTATTTACCTGTACTGTAGCGGAGAAGAAGGCCTTTTCATCCTCGTCCCTTAACTCGATATTCAAAGATGAGGCCTCAGCCAATCCTTCCACCAGAATGGAGTTGTCTTCATTTCGTTGAGCGAAGATTCCAATTCCTGCACCAATGGCTTGTACCTGATTATCCGATATCAGCGGAATAACGAGCGCTATGATGACCATAATGATCATTCCCCTCGTGCGTTTTCCCATGTCCAATCATCCCCTCTGCCAAATTTATGTATGTAAATAATTATCGGTTCTTACTTGTACATGATTAACCCTGCATTACAAACAATATATTTGATTCCCCTCTCGGGGCAGAAAGGAGGAACAACAAAGTGGGCGAGCAAACGGAATTCGAGCCGGGCGACAAAGCGCCGAACCCGGGCGTTTATGTAGAAGTCAGTGAAGCGCGCAGCTTCCATACCCAAATTCAGAACCCCAAGCGGGTTACCTTGGAGCGCGGAGAGACATTTCCGGAAACCTCGAATAAGGACAGAAAGTGGAAAAAGGCCGAGAAAGCACGCGTACACTAAGCTGTTTGCTGAAAGAACTGTTTTTAAAACTTTCGTGTATAGAACCCTGCATTCTGCACATAATACAATCAGACGGTGATGCAAAGAGAGGTGTGGTTCCGTTGGAGGTGTCCGATGGTAACATCATTTCTGGAGTCTTATTCACTTCGTGACAGAAGCCAAGATCTCGGATAAGGAAGACCCCTCTTCACTCATTCGAGCTGCATACGCACACATCGAAGTTTCTTGGGTTGTGAGAGAAGAATTCCCATTAAGCATACCGTCAACCATAAAGGACCCGAAAGGGTCCTTTTGGCTTGCATAGACATAAAAAAGACCCTGCCTAACCGGCAAAGGTCATGTTCTTATATAGAAGTAAAATGGCGGAGAGGGTGGGATTCGAACCCACGCACGCCTTGCGACGCCTAATTGATTTCGAGTCAACCCCCTTGGGCCTCTTGGGTACCTCTCCACAGCAAGCAAGAATGATTGTATCATGATTTTTTTAGGATTGCAAGTTGAATTCATAGTCAGCGCCAGTCGTATGGTAACGAAAAAGTCGGCTAATCGTTCAAAATGTCCGTTAGCAATAGTGGGAAGAGTTGCTAATAACCTTTCTTGCAGAAAGCTTTTACTTCACAACCCTTCACACTTATGGTTGGATTAGCTGTTTTCGGTCCCGGCATCAGCGTCAGAAGGATCCGCGGAGGACTCGGCAGCAGACCGGATTACCTTCCGCATATTCTTTTCGAACTTGGCCCGCGGCACCAATACGCTATGCTTGCAGCCGACACATTTAATCCGGATATCCATCCCCATTCGAATAATTTCCATTTCATTGCTCCCGCAAGGGTGGTTTTTCTTCATTAATACAATGTCACCTAATTGAAAAACTTTACGTTCCATCGTCCTCTCCCCCTTCTCATCAATTTAACAACCTTAAATACAGCGTACCATATGTTGATCTATTCAGCCGTCTTTTCGGCCTCGGCAGTAAGACGAAGAGCCTCCTCTTCTTCGAGTGCTTCCTTCGCATACATCTGAATCTCACGCTCCAGATCAGCACGTACTCCCGGCGGACAGTCCGCTGCTATACGAATAACATACTCGCTTGCTGTCAACGATTGTACACCTAGTACGGTTGGAACCCTATTAGCCAGGCTGCTGCTGTCCTTCAGCTCCAGCATAGCCTTCTTTAGCAGCTCGATGGTATCCTCCAGCTTTCGGCTATTGCTGAAGGGCAAATCGACCACAGCAAGCGCCGTTCCAATCGAGTAATTCGTTACATTCGTAATCGAGCCGTTCGGAACAATATGCACCTCCCCGGTCCAGCTAACCAGTCTCGTGGAGCGAAGGCCGATCATTTCAACCGTCCCCTTCAGCGTGCCGATTTGAACGACATCACCTACGGCAAATTGATCCTCCAGGATGATAAAGAAGCCTGTGATCACATCCTTCACCAGATTTTGCGCACCAAAACCAATCGCCAGCCCAAGCACCCCGGCTCCGGCAATTAACGGCGCCAGCTGTACGCCTAGCTCCCCCAGGATCAGCATGACCATCACAAAGTTCCCTGCAAACGAGACCACATTTTTCAGCAGTTCCCCTACCGTTATAAATCTCCGAGGGTTGACCTGCATCCGCCCCTTCTCCTGACGTTCCAAGGAACGGTCTATTACACTGAACAACAGTTTAATCGCAAAGCGGGTCAGGATAAGGATCAGTAAGATACGAAGGGCTGAGAACAGCACAGTTTCCCACATGCCCGTATTCGTTAACCAATCCCAGACCTTATTTTTGAAGCTCATAGCCTCATCGATGACACCCGTCGATTGTTGAAAACGCCAATTTGCAAGCCTCATTCCGCCTCTCCTCCTTCATAGCTATCTAAGCTGAACTACCCTTTTTACGTAGCTTTTATAGTTCAACTTATAGCTCTTCATACCCGGAAGCGGATCGTCTGAAAATTCCCCTGATCTCCACGGACTGGTCATGAACAATCTCCGTGACCCTCTTCAGATCCTCTGAACCGAACTGAATGGATAAGGCACATCCTGCGGTAATCTCCTTCGGCGTAGGGCACAGATCAATCTCAATTTCCGCATATTCTAACAGCATCTCTGCCCGCAGCGCCTGCTGTGTGGAGTCAAATGCCATCACTAGGCTGTTCTCCATCCATTCTCCTCCTCTGTTTCAATCCGAGACTTTAGTCCGAGTATATATTCTCAATGATTTCCATATACTATCTACTAATATTCCAAGGGCTACTTCATTCTAGATTAAGGAAGGAAGATTCCATGTCATCTATTCAACCAGCCATAACAGCACCATCACAAGAAATCCCTTATCTGAAAATGCCTCATACCGAACCGGATATCCATGCCGCGATCATTCACCGTCTTCTTCTTCACTTTACCAAGATTAGTCATGGGCAAGAAATGATCGTTATCTGCATTGGAACAGACCGTTCCACAGGCGACTGTCTCGGCCCCCTCGTTGGAACCTCACTTGCGAAGCTGAATCAGTCGGGCAAGCTGTTTCATCTGTTCGGGACGCTTGAAGAACCGGTCCATGCTATGAATTTAAAAGATACCTTGGAAAAAATCAATCAAAGCTTTCGGAATCCTTTCATTATAGGGATCGATGCCTGCCTGGGTCAAACCTCCAGCGTTGGCTCCATTCAAGTTGTACAAGGCCCTCTCCGCCCGGGAGCAGGCGTTAATAAAGAATTACCGCCGGTCGGCGATATCCATCTAACAGGCATCGTCAATGTCGGCGGCTTTATGGAGTATTTTGTGCTGCAAAATACCCGGCTTAGTCTAGTTATGCGATTATCGGAAATAATTTCCAATTCCTTATATACGGCGATCCAAGAATGGCACCGCGGATTTAGGCCTCGTTACCGGCAAGGGCAATAGCTTCCTCTTCTTCCGAGGAGAGCGCATAGCTGGACTGCCCATGCTCCAGCGGTTTAGCATAGACATAGGAACCGTCTCTGCTGTATAGGCCGGTGATAATGATTCCATTTTTCTGATCATCCACGAAGGCGGCGGAGAAGCTCAACTCATTTCCACGTTCACCAAATGCATTATAGCGCTTGATTCCAATCTTCGCCTTTTGCTTCGGCAGCAATAGATTAATACGTTCAAGCTGCAGGTTATGATCGTTCTGATTCTCCTCAAGGAGAGCCTGCTGATTCTTCAGATCAATTAGTAAGCCTTCCAGATCCTCAATCCCTGTTCCAGCCATCATTTGATTGTATCGTTTACGCATTCCCCGAAGCTTGCTGCCCTGAATCAGGTTCCAGAGTAGCAGCCAGAGGAGGATCACTACGAATCCCATTACGATCCAGATCATTTGGTCCAATAAAAGTGCATTCCACTCCTGCATTTGAATCTCCCCTAGTTAAAATATCACTGTGCAATCTGCTTCATTGCTGATATCAGTGCTTCTATCTCTTGCACCGTAGTTGAATACCCGACACTAGCCCGAACCGCTCCGCGGCCTGTAGTCCCTGCGCTCATATGGCCAAGCGGAGTACAATGATATCCGGCCCGAACGGAAATTTGATATTGCCGGTCCAGACGGAATGCGACCTCGGCGGCATCCCATCCTTCCAGCGTAAAGGCTACCAGTCCGGTGCGCGGCACGCCTAATTCCGGCCCCAAACACGTTAGTCCTTTAATCTCAAGCAAGCCCTGCATCAGCTGTTGGGTTAACTGCCATTCATGCTGATAAATCTTCTCTATCCCGTACTCCATAACCGTCCTGACGCCTGAGCCTAAGCCGGCAATACCTACCGTATTGAGCGTTCCGGCTTCATATTGGTCTGGACGCACCTTTGGCATTTCTACAGCCTCCGACTGACTCCCGGTGCCGCCATGAAGCAATGGCTCCAATTCCAGATCCGGGCGAATGTACAGCCCTCCCGTCCCCTGCGGACCAAGCAAGCTCTTATGCCCTGGAAAAGCAATCATATCAGCACCTGTCTGCTTCACATCCACCGGATAACAGCCAATGGTCTGAGCAGCATCTATCAGCAGCAGCGCCCCTGCAGCATGAGCAATTTTTCCGATTTCTTCCACGGGGAGAATCGAGCCCAGCAGATTAGAGCTATGAGCACAGACGACGAGTCTGGTCTGCGAGGTAACCCGTTCCTTCAGTTCAGCTAAATCTAATATCCCTTGCGCGCTTACCGGAATATAATCTACTTGGATTCCTTTAATGCGCTTGAGATATTCTAACGGTCTGCGTACAGAGTTGTGCTCGATCATCGTTGCGACGACATGGTCTCCTTCACGCAAACAGCCTTTAATGGCCAAATTCAATGCTTCAGTTGTATTGGAGGTAAATACAATATCGTTAGCATTATCAACCTGCAGTAATTGAGCCAGTGCGGTTCGGGTCTGCAGGATGGATCTTCCCGCATTCATAGCCATCCGATAATTTCCCCTGCCGGAATTGGCTGCCGGTCCGTTTAGTATTTCCAACATACTCTGACTTACACGCTCTGGCTTGGGCCATGAAGTGGCCGCATGATCAAGGTATATGGGAGATCCAGTTTTCATATCGTTACCCACCTTTTGGACCCTTTAATCGGTTCATTCGTAACAATGACATACCCCCATTCACAGACACTCCATTAACATGTCCATCAAGTGAGTATGTCATTTTCACATCCAGATTCAATTGAGATTTAATAAATCAAGCAAGCGCTGCAAATCCTGTTTGCTATAAAAGTTAATTTCAATCTTGCCTTTCTCTTTATTAGACTTGATCTTTACGGTCGTCTTATAGCGCTCCCGCAAGCTCTCTTCCACTTCTTCCATGTAAGGGTCACGCTTCTTGCTTACAGCCTTCACTTTATCTTGCTTATGCTTGTCCAACTGCTGGACAGCATCCTCAAGCTCCCGTACACTCCACTCATGCTCGATACATTGCTTCGCCAGCTGTTTAATCTTTCCATTATCCTTTATTCCAACCAACGCCCTAGCATGACCCATAGACAATGTTCCACGTGAAACATATTCCTTCACTTCGTCCGGTAATGACAGGAGTCTCAAAAAGTTAGCGATATGTGATCTGGACTTGCCTACCTTCAGCGACAATTCCTCTTGCGTAAGCTGGAAGGTATCCATCAGGTTCTGGTAAGCCACAGCGACTTCCATGGCATTCAAGTTTTCACGCTGCAAATTCTCGATCAGTGCAATTTCCATGACCTGTTGATCGGAAAATGTTCTTACGACTGCAGGAATCGTTGCATTTCCACAATATTGCGACGCCCGGAAACGACGCTCCCCTGCAATTATCTCATACCCTTTGAGTACACTGCGAACAATGATGGGCTGAATTACACCGTGCTGGCGAATCGATTCTGCCAATTCACGAATAGCTTCTTCATCGAAAGTCTTTCTAGGTTGGTAAGGATTCGCCCGAAGTTGATTCAAAGGAATCTCGATCACCTTGTCATCATCCTGAACGGATAGAGATGGAATTAAGGCATCCAGCCCTTTTCCCAACCGCTTACTCATAGGAAATCACTTCCTTTGCCAGCTCTAAATACACCTCTGCGCCCTTGGATCTCGGATCATAAGTAATAATTGATTGACCGTGAGAAGGAGCTTCACTAAGGCGTACATTTCTTGGTATGACCGTCTTGTAGACTTTTTGTTGGAAATACTTCTTCACTTCTTCAATAACCTGAATGCCCAGGTTCGTACGTGCATCGAACATGGTCAGCAGCACACCTTCAATTTGCAGCGACGTATTCAGATGCTTCTGTACGAGTCTTACCGTATTCAATAATTGGCTCAGACCTTCAAGCGCATAGTATTCGCACTGAATCGGAATAAGCACCGAATCGGCTGCGGTTAACGAGTTAATCGTAAGGATTCCGAGTGAAGGAGGGCAATCAATTAGAATGTAATCATATAAATGTCTGACTTGCTGCAAGGACTTCTTTAATCGAACCTCACGAGAAATCGTAGGAACAAGCTCAATTTCTGCACCCGCCAATTGAATGGTCGCCGGAATAATATCGAGCCCATCAATTTCTGTTTGCATAATAGCTTCCTTCGGATGCACTTCATTAATCAACACATCATAAATACAATTTGGAACATCGGCTTTATTAATCCCGACACCGCTTGTCGTATTCCCTTGAGGGTCAATATCAATAAGAAGCACCCGCTTTCCAACTGTCGCAAGGCCGGCACCCAAATTGACTGAGGTCGTCGTTTTGCCGACCCCACCCTTCTGATTTGCTATGGCAATTATTTTAGACAATCCATTTCACCTCAGTATAATAGAAGAATCTTCTTGTAGATTTCATTATGCGATCACCAAGCTGTTGCTACAAAAAGACCACAGTATTCCTGGCGATGTCTCATGCGGTTTTCAAAAAAAGAAACTGACCTTCAAGCCCAAAGTTAAGGTCAGTAGTCCTTCATTTATCTTTTCGGAATTTGAATGACAATTTCATAGTGATCTTCATGATCCTTCTCGGATGTCTTGATCGCCATTCCTGATCCGGATACCATGTCGATAGATTGACGAATCGTATTCAAGGCCAGCCGAACATCCTTCGTGAATGAAATGCGTCTGGATGCTTTCTTGTTCTTGGCTGCTTCCTTATAAAAAGCGATTCGCGCCTCTGTTTGCTTCACATTCAATTCCTTCTGGATAATTTCCTCAAGGACCTTTAATTGCAGTTCTTCCGAATCAAGAGAAAGTAATGCTCTCGCATGCCTTTCTGTGATTTTGCGTTCCATTAAGGAGTTCTTCACTCCCTCAGGAAGATTAAGCAGCCGAATTTTGTTGGCGATGGTTGATTGGCTCTTGCCCAATCTCTGTGCCAGGCTCTCTTGAGTTAATTGGTGCAGATCAATTAGGTTTTGATAAGCCAAGGCCTCTTCGATTGCAGTAAGACCTTCACGCTGCAAATTCTCGATCAAGGCAATGGAAGCAGCCTGTGAATCGTTGAATTCCCGCTGAATAGCTGGAATTGTCGCTAAGCCCAGCTTTTTGACAGCGCGCCATCTTCGTTCTCCGGCAATGATCTCATACTTGTCATTCCGGAAGCGAACTACAATGGGTTGAATAACCCCATGTGTTCGGATCGTCTGGCACAGCTCATCAATTTTCTCATCATCAAAGATGGACCGCGGTTGATAGGGACTTCCTACGATGTCCCCTACCGGGATTTGTTTTACTTCATCGACTTCCGCACGTTCGGTCATGCCGAACAGTCTCGTGAATTGTTCTTTCATTCCACAGATTACCACCTAATTTAAAAGTGACATAAGCCGTCCGATTGCTCTGTTGCAATATCGTCTGTTATTGTACCGATCCCAGTTCTTTAAAGAGTCTAGCAATCAACATTCTTGCAAAATTCTTCTATAGAATAGATCGATTTCAGCTATCTTCTATTCTACCACTTTTTTCACTATAATCCTATTCTCTTCTATATGAAAAATAAATAAATAGGTTTGAATGCCTAATTACAGAAATAAAACCCCTTACCCTGATGTTTCACGTGGAACATTTAGGTAAGAGGCTGATTCAATGGATTATACAAGCGGCGACTTGAGCGGTGTTCCCGCTTTCCTGGGATACTTTTTCGGGGTTGCACCACTTTTTTCGATAACAATAATATGGCGGTCCGAATTTTCCAGGGGTAAAAAGAATGAATAGGTTTTACGCAGCTTAGCGTTCAATTCCTTAAGACTGCGTTTCGCCTCATGCAATTCCTCGGAAGGGTCGCTTCCCTTCATGGCAGCAAATACCCCGTTACTCTTGGCAAAAGGAAGACAAAATTCATTCAGTACCGCCATCCGTGCAACCGCTCTGGCCGTAACCAGATCGAAGCGGTCTCTCATATGGTCCAGACGCGCAGCATCCTCAGCCCGGCTATGCAGAAGCTGCACTTGCTCGAGTCCAAGCTTATCACATACATGCTGCAAGAACTGAATCCGCTTGTTCAGAGAATCCACGATGGTTAATTGTATATGAGGGAAACAGATCTTAAGCGGAATTCCAGGGAAGCCAGCCCCCGAACCGATATCCGCCAGGTTTGAAACCTCGTCCATATTTAAATAGAAGGAAAGCGACAAGGAATCATAAAAATGCTTGATATATACCTGTTGTCGTTCAGTGATTCCTGTCAGGTTCATTTTCTCATTCCAACTAACCAGTTCCTGATAATAATCCTCAAATTGCCGGAATTGCAGTTCTGTTAATGTAATCCCTTGCTTAGCCAGCAATTGTTGAAATTGGAGTTGAATCTCATCCAATAGCTTATCCTCCCGCCGCGGTTACCCGATTATAATGCTCCAGATACACCAGCAGAATGGATATATCCGCAGGAGTAACGCCGGAGATCCGTGAAGCTTGCCCAATGGAGATCGGACGAATCTTAGTCAGCTTCTGTCTGGCTTCCATTGCCAGGCCTTGAATATCCTCATAGACAATCGATTCAGGTATTCTTTTCTTTTCCATTTTTTGTAATTTCTCTACGTGGATCAATTGCTTCTCTATATAACCGGCATATTTGATCTGGATCTCTACCTGTTCACGCATTTCCTCATCCAAAGGAGTCTCTGATGGAAAACGCTCGCCGATCAGATCATAAGCCACTTCGGGACGACGGAGAATCGTTAACAGATTGCTGCCATCCTGAATCGGAGCCGAGCCGATCGCTTCCAGCAGATCATTAATCTCTGACGGCTTGATCTTGGTTACTTGAAGCCGCTGAATCTCCCGTTCAACCTTCTCCTTTTTATCTAAAAAGGCATGGTACCGTTCGTCCGTAATCAATCCAATCTCATGGCCCAGCGGGGTCAAACGCAGATCGGCATTATCATGGCGAAGCAGCAGACGATATTCGGCTCTAGAGGTCAGAAGTCGGTAAGGCTCATTGGTGCCCTTGGTAACCAAATCATCGATCAGGACGCCGATATAGCCCTGGGAGCGATCCAAAATAACCGCCTCCTTACCTTGTACCTTACGGGCAGCATTAATCCCAGCCATAATCCCCTGTCCGGCCGCCTCCTCATAACCGGACGTTCCGTTAATCTGTCCGGCCGTGAACAGTCCTGGCAGACGCTTCGTCTCCAGTGAAGGCCATAGCTGTGTCGGCACAACCGCATCATACTCAATGGCATAACCGTTGCGCATCATCTCGGCGTTCTGTAAGCCCGGAACGGAACGGAGCATTTTCAGCTGAACCTCTTCCGGCATGCTTGTCGAGAAGCCCTGCACATAATACTCCTTCGTATTCAGACCCTCTGGCTCAAGAAAAATCTGATGCTTTTCCTTATCGGCAAAGCGGACAATTTTGTCCTCGATAGAAGGACAGTACCGCGGTCCAGTACCTTCAATAACGCCTGAGAACATCGGTGCGCGATGAAGATTTGCATTGATAATATCATGGGTCTCGGCAGACGTGTAAGTCAGCCAGCAAGGCAATTGCTCATTTTCCGATCCCTTTGTCTCATAAGAGAAAAATTTAGGCTTCTCATCGCCAGGCTGGATTTCGGTCTGGGAAAAGTCGATGCTGTCCCCGTGCACCCGCGGCGGCGTGCCAGTCTTAAAGCGCACCAGATCAAAGCCCAGCTCCTTCAAATGATGAGAAAGGCGCAGCGAAGGTTGCTGATTGTTCGGTCCACTCTCGTACATCAGCTCGCCCATAATAATTTTTCCGCGCAAATAGGTTCCGGTCGTCAGAACGACCGCCTTAGCCCGGTATTGAGCACCTGTCTTGGTCTCCACACCCACGCATACGCCGTCCTCGACCAACAGCTCCTCAACCATTCCCTGACGGAGCGTCAGGTTCGGCTCTCGCTCCAGCGTCTCCTTCATCTCATGCTGATAGGAGAACTTATCGGCTTGCGCCCGCAGAGCATGTACAGCCGGCCCTTTGCCGGTATTCAGCATCCGCATTTGAATAAATGTCTTATCGATATTCCGGCCCATTTCCCCACCCAGCGCATCGATTTCACGTACTACATGTCCCTTTGCAGGTCCGCCAATCGACGGATTACATGGCATAAAGGCAACCATGTCCAGATTTATCGTCACCATTAAGGTGCTGCAGCCCATCCGGGCAGCCGCCAACGCAGCTTCACAGCCGGCATGTCCCGCACCAACGACAATCACATCATAGCTGCCGGCAACATATCCCATATGCAATCAACCTCCAAATTCAAATAAATATCCATTAAGTTGAACTGATGATTCTAAGCTAGTAGGCAACGTGTGAAGTGTGCTTACGATTACTGTTGTTCACGAATTTCTCTGATTGAATTTAGCCATCAAAAGGTAGAAATTCGCTCACAAAGGCGAACGCTTTCGCTTCTACAGCACACTTCACACTTATGCCTTTTCACCGTAGAGTTTTCAGTTCAACATACCTATCCTTATTTTCCTAAACAAAATTGGGAGAAAATTTGATCTATCAGCGCATCCGGAGCGGAATCTCCGATTACTTCGCCCAACTGCTCCCATGCCAACCTTACGTCGATCTGCATAATATCAATTGGTATGCCCGCATCGGCCGCCTCATACGCATCCGCAAGCGATTGACGCGCCTTCTTGAGCAGGGCGATGTGGCGCACATTGCTCACATACGTCAGATCTCCGGATTCAAGCTCTCCGCCGAAGAACAGTCGGGAGATGGCATCCTCTAAATGATCCAGCCCCTCCAGCTGCTTCGCGGACAGCTCCACAACTGCATTTTCCGGGAAATAATTCAACACCCTTGCCCGGTCCAACTGCTGCGGCAAATCGATTTTGTTCAATAACACAAGCACAGAGCGCCCTTGCAGCTGCTCCATTAATTGCAATTCATCCTCATGCAGCGGCTCGGCTCCATTCAGAACCAGGAGAATCAAATCCGCTTCAAGCACTGCGGCACGGGACCGCTCCACGCCAATCTGTTCGACGATATCCATCGTCTCCCGAATTCCCGCCGTATCCAGCAATTTCAATGGAATATTGTTAATTGTAACATATTCTTCAATGACATCCCGCGTCGTTCCGGGGATATCCGTCACAATCGCTTTATTCTCACGCGCAAGAGCATTCAGGAGGGAGGACTTCCCTACATTAGGCCGGCCCACGATCGCTGTCGTAATCCCTTCGCGAAGTACCTTCCCTTGTTCTGCCGTCCGCAGCAAGCCTTCTATTCCTTGCGTGACCTCGTCACACTTCGCTTTAATAAACGCGGTGGTCATGGACTCTACATCATGCTCGGGATAATCGATGTTCACCTCAATATGCGCCAGCGTCTCCACTAAAGCATACCGAAGCTGATGAATCTTACGCGACAATTCGCCATCCACCTGCTTGAGTGCAACCGAGAAAGCCCGGTCTGACTTGGAACGAATCAAATCAATGACCGCCTCCGCTTGAGACAAGTCGATTCTTCCGTTCAAGAAGGCTCTCTTCGTAAACTCTCCCGGCTCAGCCAGCCGGATGTCGGGCTGCTCCAGCAGCAGGTCCATGACCCGCTTCACTGAAATAATCCCGCCGTGCGTACTGATCTCAACGACATCCTCGGTCGTAAAGGAACGCGGAGCCCGAAATACGGAGACCAGCACCTCTTCCAGCTTATCTCCGGTCTTCGGACGAATGATAAAGCCATAATGTACCGTGTGGCTTTCCGCCTCCGTTAACGGTAACCGGGAGCGAAACAAACGCCCCACCGCGTCGATGGCTTCCGGGCCGCTTACCCGGATAACGGCGATGCCGCTCTCGCCGACCGCTGTTGAAATCGCAGCGATTGTATCGCTAAGCATATAGTTGTCACCTCGAATATTCAAAAATTTATAGTTGAGTCCCCAACTAAAAGAAAAGCAATGACATTTGCCAGGGCAAAACGTCATTGCGTCTCATTCATCATTTGCTCTGCTTCAGCGTAATAATGACTCGGCGGTTCGGATCCTCGCCTTTACTGTAGGTTTTTACTTCTGGATGATCCTGGAGCTTGGAGTGAATCACCTTACGCTCTTGAGGGGACATCGGTTCAAGCACGACATCCTTGCGGGTGCGAACGACCCGCCCTGCAAGCCTCACGGCCAGATCCTCCAGCGTCTTTCTCCGCCGCTCCCGAAAATTCTCGGCATCCAGAATGATACGGATATATGAGTCCGAATAACGGTTAGCAATAATATTAGCCAGGTATTGCAAGGAATCCAGCGTCTGCCCCCGGCGTCCTATTAGGACGCCGAGATCGTTGCCGCTAATGTTTAATACAGTAATATCCTTCTGATGGACTATCTCCACCTCAGTTTCAATGCCCATGCTATCACTGACGTCACGAATAAATGACGCCGCCGCTTCATAAGGGTCTGAGTCAACCTCTGGACCAGACCGAATCTCTTCTCTGGAACCCAAATCAGAATTTCTGACCTTCTCCGTCTCCGGTGTTCTTACTTGCGGCGGAACTGAACCCGGCACCGCTTCGGACTGCAAGGTCAATTCAACCTTTGCATCCTTCGCGCCGATCAGTCCAAGGAATCCTTTTGACGGCTGCTCTAACACATTCACGGTGACTTGATCCTCGGTAGCGCCGAGCTTGGCCAACCCTTGTCTTACAGCTTCTTCAACGGTTTTTCCTGACGTCACTATCGTTCTCATTTCGATTTTTTGGCCTCCTTGGCACCACTTTTGCCGGGATGACCGGCTTTTAAGTTCGAACCGCCCTTTTTGGACTTGTTGCCGGAATGAATTACAGCCGCATCGTTATTGAGTGCTACTACCGGATTCTTCTTCCGATAAATGAAAAAGTTTTGTACGATCGTGTACAAGTTACTGAAGATCCAGTACAACGGAAGTGCCGCGGCAAAATTGTATGCCATCACGAAGATCAGCACAGGGTACACATACATCATAAATTTCATCGGATTGATGCCCTGCATATTGCCGGTTTGCGGCTGCATATTTGACATCATCTTGGTTTGGATAAAGGTTGTTAATGCCGCAATCAGCGGGAGAATATAGAGCTTGTCCGGCTCACCCAACTGAAGCCACAAGAAAGAGTGCTCACGAATCGCTGAGTTATGGTAAATAGAGTTATATAGCGCAATGAATACCGGCATCTGTATAATCAACGGAAAACAGCCGGCCATCGGATTCACTTTATTTTCCTGGAACAGCTTCATCGTCTCTTGCTGCTGCTTCTCAGGATTGTCCTTATACGTTTCACGGATCTTATTCAGCTCAGGCTGAATCGCCTGCATCGCCTTCGAGCTCTTCACCTGCTTAAGCGTAAGCGGCAGGATCAAAGTACGAACGATAAGTACCATGACTAGAATAGCTAGTCCATACGCTCCGCCGAACCAATCTGCAAACGTATCCAGGGCCAACGAAAAATAGTACACTACATTAGATGTCCACCATGAAGTACTTTCTTTCATGTCTGCTGTGGTTGAGACATAATCAGCAGGTTGACCGCAACCCGACAACATAACTACCAGGCCGATCATAAGCAGGAGCAGAAGCCACTTCCTGTTGCTCTTCAAAATACGCGACACTTGAAAACCCCTCTCTTAACCTTTCCATTACTCGTAAATCATAACATATTTACATGGACAAAGAAACAAGCATGCTTACTGCCTGAAAGCCTTGAGCAGCGAGGCTTTTCGCAGTACGTGCAGCACGCTTTTTTCCAACTCCTTGAACTCCATTCCTACAGCCCCGTTCCGGACAATCAAGATCAGATCGACATGGTCTTTAATCTCATGCTGATGCAATCTTACAATCTCCTTCAGGACGCGTCTCATCCGGTTCCGAACCACGGCATTGCCGATTTTCTTGCTGGCGGATACCCCGAGCCGAAACCGTTCAACATCATGCCTGGACGAATAATAGACAACAAGCTGACGATTGGCGAACGATTTCCCGTATCGGTATACCCGGCCGAAGTCGGATCGATTCCTTAATCTGAGCTTTCTATGCACAGGTCATTCTCCTCAAGTCAGTCAACCCCAACCCGCCGGCCCGATCGTCCTTCCATCATTATTGACCAACGGCATAGGCCGGTAAACCAATTCCTTATGCGACGCCGCGTAAGACCCCGGGGAAATTAACATTTTTGAACTGCCTCTTTTCAGTAAATGTTCAAAAAATCAGCTTTTCAGCACCGAGAAGGTTGCGAGAACCCGAAGAAGGAGGAACGGAGTGTAGGCAGACCCTACATGAGTACCGGACTTCGAGGGTGAACGCAAGATTCGATGTTGAATCACCCCCTTGGAACACTTCGTGATCAAAAGCTGACTTTTTGAACTACCTCTAATAATGTAAAAAAAGACCACCGCAGTGGTCTTCATGCACGTACGCTTTACGCACTCAATACTTTTCTGCCTTTTTGACGACGAGCAGCGAGAACCTTGCGGCCATTTTTCGTGCTCATTCTTTTGCGGAAACCATGAACCTTGCTGCGCTTGCTCACGTTTGGTTTGAAAGTCGGTTTCATTTATTGCACCCCCTTAAGCAGGAATCACTTACTGTATATTTACCATTTTCATATCCACAGAAAATGCCTTTATACATTTAATCATAACCCCCATAAAAAGTCAACTGATCCCGGCATATCTTCTCCCTCTCCAAAACCTCTGTGGATAGTCAAAAATCAGGTTTTCCACAGCTTAATTAGTGTTTTCATTCATAATATACAGTTATGCACATGTGGAAAAGTAAAAATATGCTCTTCTCCGCGGTTTACACCTGTTAATAAAGCCTTTATGATGAAGGTGAATCATCTTGTATACAAGCATGAGCATTGGCAAAATAAGTTGATCTATATAAGTTAAGCAGAAGGGCATAAGCGGGAGATATTCTGAAGCGCCGGATCGTTGCTACCGGCATACAATTATTAGTTCAACTTATATAAAGAGGATTTTAAGATGAAATTGGGTATGATTGGATTAGAAAAAAAGAGTATGTTCTAATTCATTTATCGCTATATAAGTTGAACTATATAAACTACGTAGAAAGGGCATAAGTGTGAAGTGTGCTGTAGAAGCGCAAGCGTTCGCCTTTGTGAGTGGATTTCTGCCTTATAATATCTTAGTTCAATTAGAGAAATCCGCGAACAACAGCGATCGTAAGAACACTTCACACGTTGCCCTCAAAACGTAAAATTCAATAGTTCAACTTATATAAATTAAAGAAACATCCGTTAGAAATGGGGAAAACATATGATTGATGAGCGTTCGTTGATGATCGGTGTAGATATCGGCACAACCAGCACAAAAGCGGTCTTATTCGAGGTCAATGGAGCCATCCTCTCCTCTGCCAATGAGGGCTATCCGCTTCATACCCCCTCTTCCGACGTGGCGGAGCAGGATCCGGAGGACATATTCAGCGCTGTAGTGACTTGCATACGTCAAGTTATGGCGCAAAGCAGCGCTTCGCCCGAGCAATTGAGGCTCGTATCCTTCAGTTCGGCCATGCACAGCGTTATTCCTATGGATGAAAACGGAAAACCGTTGATGAACTGTCTCACCTGGGCGGACAATCGCAGTGTCGCCTGGGCGAAGCAATTAAGGAACAATCCGGAGGGGCATGAACTATATCTGCGGACAGGGACACCGATCCATCCCATGTCTCCGCTGTGCAAGCTGATCTGGCTGCGTCATGAGCTTCCCGAGCTCTTCAGCCAGACCTCCAAATTTATCTCCTTAAAAGAATATATCTGGTTCAAGCTGTTCGGACAGTATCTGGTGGACTTGTCGATCGCCTCCTGTACGGGGCTGCTGAATCTGGAGCAGCAAGCATGGGATGAAGAGGCCTTGCATATGGCTGGAATCACAGCCGGACATTTATCCGAAATCGTATCTACTACCCATATCTCCAGAGGCATCGACCCGTCTTTTGCGGAAAAAATGGGACTTCTCCCTTCCACCCCCTTTGTAATCGGTGCAAGCGATGGCGTCTTGTCCAATCTGGGAGTCGGAGCGATTGGTCCTGGAGAAGTGGCGGTCACGATCGGTACCAGCGGAGCGATTCGAACGGTTGTCGATCAACCCCGGACCGATCCGAAGGGCAGAATCTTCTGCTATGCCTTAACCGATAAGCATTGGGTGATCGGCGGTCCGGTGAACAATGGCGGCAGCGTGCTCCGCTGGCTTCGCGATGAATTTGCCTCCGCCGAAGTAGAAACGGCCAAACGTCTTGGCATCAGTGCTTACGACGTGCTTACAAAAATTGCGGAAAATGTTCCTCACGGCTCCGAGGGGCTGCTATTTCACCCTTTTCTCGCCGGTGAACGCGCTCCCTTATGGAATCCTGATGCCCGCGGGTCCTTCTTCGGCCTCACCCTACATCATCATAAGGAGCATATGATTCGGGCTGTGCTTGAAGGCGTCATCTTCAACTTATATACCGTTCTCCTTGCGATGGAGGAAATCATCGGCAGACCTCAAGCGATTCTCGCCACAGGCGGTTTTGCGAGATCCCCCTTATGGCGTCAACTGATGGCGGACATCTTCGATCAACAGGTCACCGTGCCGGAGGAAATTGAGAGCTCCTGCCTGGGAGCGGCCGTTCTCGGCCTTTATGCCCTCGGCGATATCGATTCACTGGATGTCGTCACCTCTATGGTGGGCAGCACCTACAAGCATATTCCGGCTAAGGAACACGCAGCGATCTATAAGGAGCTGCTGCCGATCTTTATCCGCATTTCACGCAAATTGGAAGAAGAATATGAAGCGATCGCCGAATTTCAACGGCGCAGCTCCAACGGCTAGTAGATCTAGCAAAGAGGGAAGAACGCATCCCGGGTGTACTTGGGATCGTTCTTCCCTCTTTTTATACAATTCCGGACAACCTGTGCATAATATTTTTGAGAACCGAAGTGATTCTGTCGAATATTAAACAATTTATAAACAATATGTAGTGGTGTGAATTAAAATTGTACACAAGTTATTGAATTTGTGGATAAAGTTCAGCAATTCATTGAAATATAGGCCTTCTTTTGCTATGATTATATTGCTTTTGTTGTGAATATCTAAATTAAAGCGGAATAATTATTAACAGGCTGTGGATAAGATTGTGAACAATTCGAGTTTATCCATGTTTATAATTATTCCACTTTTCTGACTTATGGGGATAAATATCCCCATTATTGTTGTTTTTTCGACCCTTTTCTGCATGGCTTATGCCACAAGTGGAAGATGTAAAAGGAGTGACCGTCTGTGGATAGCCATACGTCTGATATATGGCCGCATATTTTATCCATCATTAATACCAAACTCAGCAAGCCGAGCTTCGATACCTGGTTTAAAGCAACTAAGATCGTCTCGTTAAACGACCGTTCGATCGTCATCTCGGCACCCACCACCTTTGCGGTAGAATGGCTGGAGAGCCGGTACACGAAGCTTGTTGCAACCACTGTCTTTGAATACCTTGGCAAGCAGGTAGAGGTTTCCTTTGTGATCGAGGAATCCGCTATTCCTGAGCAAACTCCCGTATTCAAAGAGCCTCCTGCACCCGTCCAGGTAGAGGAAAACGGTTCCAATATGCTGAATCCGAAATATACGTTCGATACCTTCGTCATCGGCTCCGGCAACCGGTTCGCTCACGCGGCTTCCCTGGCTGTCGCAGAGGCGCCTGCGCGTGCGTATAATCCGTTATTCCTGTATGGAGGCGTAGGTCTTGGCAAGACTCACTTGATGCATGCGATCGGGCATTACATTCTTGAGCACAATCCAAGCAGCAAAGTCCTTTATATCTCATCCGAGAAATTCACTAATGAATTCATCAATTCCATTCGAGATAACCGCGCTGAGAGCTTCCGCAACAAATACCGCAATATTGATATTCTATTAATCGACGATATTCAATTCATTGCCGGCAAAGAATCGACGCAAGAGGAATTCTTCCATACCTTCAATGCGCTCCATGAAGAACGCAAGCAGATCATCATCTCCAGTGACCGTCCGCCAAAAGAAATTCCAACCCTTGAGGAGCGGCTCAGATCCCGGTTTGAATGGGGACTGATTACCGATATTCAGCCTCCTGATCTGGAGACGCGGATTGCCATTTTGCGCAAGAAGGCCAAGGCGGAAAATCTGGACATTCCGAATGAAGCGATGATGTACATCGCGAACCAGATCGATACCAACATTCGGGAGCTCGAAGGCGCGCTGATCCGCGTCGTCGCATACTCCTCCCTGATCAATCAGGATATTACGACCCATCTGGCCGCCGAAGCGCTTAAGGATATTATTCCATCCAGCCGGCCGAAGATGATCACCATTCAGGATATCCAGCAGCGCGTCGGAGAATATTACAACCTGCGGCTGGAAGACTTCAAGGCTCGCAAGAGAACCAAGGCTATCGCCTTCCCGCGGCAAATTGCGATGTATCTGTCCCGGGAATTAACGGACTTCTCGCTGCCCAAGATTGGCGATGCGTTCGGGGGGCGCGACCATACGACCGTCATTCATGCCCATGAGAAAATATCTCAGCAGTTGAAATCCGATCAGGATCTCTATAAAGTTATTAACAACTTGACGGAGAAAATCAAAAACTCATCCTGAATAAGCTATAAGCCTATGCACATGATATTCACATGTGGATAGGCTTCATTTCATATAGTCTGCCCTCTTATCCACATATTCAGGGCCCCTACTACTTCTTCTATTAATTAAAAGATATACATCATCATGAGAACACGGCTTTCGCCGCACTCTAAAAAAACGGAGGGACAAGCCTCCAGCCTGAGTACATATTTCATCTTATGCCGGGCACTCGGCAATTATGAGGAAATTGAATAAGATTATGTTTAGGAGTTGAATTTATGAAGATCCGCGTACTAAAGCATGATTTAAATGAATCCATCCAGCATGTGGCCAAGGCCATCTCAAGCCGGACAACGATTCCGATTCTGACCGGGATCAAGCTGGAGGTTAATTTTCAGGGAATGACGCTTACAGCCAGCGATACCGACATTTCCATTCAAGCCTTTATTCCTGCGGAAGACCAGAATAAACAAATCGTCCAAGTAGAGCGTCCGGGTAGCGTTGTGTTGCCTGCGAAGTTTTTCGTGGAAATGATTAAGAAGCTGCCTTCAGCCGAAATCGAGATGGAGGTTCAGGAAGGCTTCAAGACGCAAATCCGTTCCGGCTCTACCGATATTCAAATGGTTGGTCTGGACCCGGAAGAGTTTCCTGTGCTGCCAAGCATTGAAGAGAACCAAGTCATTTCGATGCCGGGCGATCTGCTCAAGAATATGATCAAACAGACCGTCTTCTCGATTTCCTCCAATGAGACCTCCCCTATTCTGACCGGGGTCCTGTGGAGCCTAAGCGAGAATCAGTTCAAGTTCGTGGCTACAGACCGCCACCGGCTTGCCAGCAGAACCGCTGAACTGAGCAATGACGATCAGGTTCGATTCAGCAACATTGTCATTTCCGGCAAAACACTCAATGAGCTGAGCAAGATCGTTCCGGATCAAAATACAATTGTGGATATCGTCGTGGCCGACAACCAGGTGCTGTTCAAAATTGACCGCGTCCTGTTCTATACCCGTATTCTGGACGGAACCTATCCGGATACCTCCAAGATTATTCCGACGACCTACAAGACAGAACTGGTTCTGGATACGAAGAAGCTAAGCGATTCGATCGACCGTGCCTACCTCCTGTCCCGCGAAGAGAAGACCAATATCGTTCGTCTGCAGACCATGGACAATGGATCCGTTGAGATTTCTTCAAGCTCTTCAGAGCTGGGCAAGGTAACCGAGCAACTGGATCTGGCGGAGTTCACAGGGGAACAGGTAAGAATCTCCTTTAACTCCAAATATATGCTGGATGTGCTTAAGGTCGTAGAGAGCGAGCAGCTCCATATCGGATTTACCGGGGCAATGAGCCCGATTATTATCAAGCCGATGGATGATACCCAGAGCCTGTATCTCATTCTCCCTTATCGGACGACCAACTAAGAGAGGAAGCTGGCATCAATGCAGAGCGTACAAATTTCAAGCGAATATATCAAACTGGATCAATTTCTCAAGCTGGCCGATTGCATTTCTACGGGCGGTATGGCTAAGGCGCTCATTCAGGATGGTGCTGTTAAAGTAAATGGCGAAGCTGAGCTGCGCCGCGGCCGGAAGCTCTATAACGGTGATGTGGTAGAAGTGGAAGATGCCGGAGCCTTTCAAGTCGTTCGCAGCGAGGAAGCATAAGAGATCGGATCCGAAGTCGCATACGGTGTCTGAAGGAGGCTTTGGAATCGCGTGTATGTCAATTCACTAACCTTATCGAATTACCGCAATTATGAGACGCTGTCCATGGAATCTTTCGGCAGCGTCAATTTATTGATTGGGCGCAATGCCCAGGGCAAGACAAATCTGCTGGAGGCATTACTTGTATTGGCCTTGACGAAGTCGCACCGGACGTCGAAGGATAAGGAGCTCATCTGCTTCGGCAAGGACTCCGCCTCCGTTCAAGCTGAGGTGGAGCGCAAATACGGCAAAATCCAGCTGGAGCTTCGCTTCTCCCAGCAAGGCAAGCGGGCTAGTCTGAACGGATTGGAGCAACGGAAGCTGAGCAACTTTGTCGGCAGCCTGAATGCGGTCATGTTTGCACCGGAGGACCTTGAGATCGTGAAGGGAACGCCCGGAGTGAGGCGCCGTTTTCTCGATATGGAGATCGGACAGGTGCAGCCCAGCTATCTATATCATCTTCAGCAGTATCAGAAGGTGCTCATCCAGCGGAATAATCTGCTTAAGCAAGCGTTCCATTCCGGCTCCAATTTAACGGTCATGCTGGAGGTATGGAACGAGCAATTGGCAGAGCATGGTGTTAAAATTATCAGAAAAAGGAAACAATTTATAAGAAAACTGCAACGGTGGGCACAGCAGATTCATGAGGGGATCACCGGCGGCGGAGAAGCCCTTCAATTGTCCTATCTGCCTTCCTTCGGAGTTGCGGATGAAGAAGATGAAGCTGTCCTATTGGAGCAATTTATGATAAAGTTATCACAGATGAGAGATCAGGAGATCCGCCGCGGAATGACGCTTGCGGGGCCGCATCGTGATGATTTGGCCTTTTATATCAATGGAAATGAAGCACAGAGCTTTGGCTCCCAAGGGCAGCAGCGGACGACGGCATTGTCACTAAAGCTGGCAGAGATCGAGCTGATTCATGAGGAGATCGGTGAATACCCGATTCTGCTCCTTGACGATGTATTGTCAGAGCTTGATCCCTATCGCCAGACTCAACTGATTGAGACCTTTCAAAGCAAAGTGCAGACGTTCATTACAGCGACCGGCATTGAGAGTTTGAATGCCAGTCGTCTTCAGGACGCCAGCATTTTTCATGTTCAAGAAGGACAAGTTCATCGATAGGAATGGAGGGCTGCGGGTGTACATTCATCTGGGCGGAGAGAAGGTTGTGTTGTCTTCCGAGGTTATAGCCATTTTCGATGTGTCTATTGAGAAATCCTCGAAGGTATCCAAGCTATTTGTAAGTCATGCAGTGAAGGAGAAGCAGGTGCTCCGAATCGGAGAGGAAGAGCCCAAATCCATCGTCGTGACTCCGACCATGGTCTATTATTCGCCCATATCTTCGGCCACATTGAAGAAGAAAAGCAGCATCCAGTCGATGATGTAATTCTGTTGAACCAGAAAATAGAGAAGTAGGTGAAGGCATGTCTATGAACGAGCAATCTTATGATGAGAGCCAGATACAGGTGCTGGAAGGCCTGGAGGCCGTCCGCAAACGTCCTGGTATGTACATCGGTTCTACCAGTGCCCGTGGATTGCACCACTTGGTATGGGAAGTCGTCGATAACAGTATTGACGAGGCCTTGGCAGGCTTTGCAAATAAAATCGATGTTTTCGTTCATCATGATAATAGCGTTACCGTCATTGATAACGGGCGGGGAATTCCGGTCGGAGAGCATCCCAAACTGAAAAAGTCCACCCTTGAAGTGGTTATGACCGTACTTCACGCGGGGGGGAAATTCGGCGGCGGCGGATACAAAGTGTCCGGCGGTCTGCACGGCGTAGGTGTCTCGGTTGTGAACGCCCTGTCCGAGAAGGTCGTGGTCAAGGTACAACGCGATGGCCATGTTTATCAGCAGGAGTACCACCGGGGAATTCCGCAGTACGATGTCAAAATCGTGGGCGATTCCACATTGACGGGTACAACAACCACCTTCTACCCGGATAAAGAAATTTTTACAGAGACCACCGTATTCGATTACAATATCTTGCTGGGCCGGATTCGGGAGCTAGCTTTCCTGAACAAGGGAATCAATATTTCGCTGACCGATGAGCGTACCGGCACCTCCGAGTCCTTCCACTACGAGGGCGGCATCAAGGAATACGTGAAGTTCTTGAACCAGAACCGCGAATTGCTTCATGAGGATCCAATTTATGTTGAAGGCTCGCGGGACATGATTCAAGTAGAGATTGCACTGCAATACAATGACAGCTACACGGAGAATATTTTCTCCTTTGCGAATAATATCAATACGCATGAGGGCGGGACGCATGAATCCGGCTTCAAGAGTGCGCTGACGCGGATTATTAATGATTATGCGCGTAAAAATAACATGATCAAGGAAAATGACTCCAACCTGACCGGGGATGACGCGCGTGAAGGTCTGACCGCGATTATCTCGGTGAAGATTCCGGAGCCGCAATTCGAAGGACAGACGAAGACGAAGCTTGGCAACAGTGAAGTACGCGGTGTCGTTGAATCGCTGTTCGCAGAGAAGCTGCAGGAGTTCATGGAAGAGAATCCGGCCGTTTCGCGACGTGTGCTTGAGAAGGCGCTTCAGGCGTCCCGGGCGCGCGAAGCTGCTCGTAAAGCGCGGGAACTGACACGGCGCAAGAGTGCCCTTGAAGTCAGCGCCCTGCCGGGCAAGCTGGCGGACTGTTCCTCGAAGGATGCTTCCATCAGTGAGCTTTACATCGTCGAAGGGGACTCTGCGGGCGGATCCGCCAAGCAGGGCCGTGATCGTCATTTCCAGGCGATTTTGCCGCTGCGGGGTAAAATTCTGAACGTAGAGAAGGCGCGTCTGGACCGGATCCTTGGCAATGCCGAGATTCGGGCGATTATTACAGCGCTTGGTACAGGGATTGGCGAAGAGTTCGATATCTCCAAGGCACGTTATCACAAAGTGATTATCATGACGGATGCCGACGTCGATGGCGCGCATATTCGTACCTTGCTGTTAACCTTCTTCTTCCGCTACATGCGCAAGATTATCGAGGCAGGCTACGTATACATCGCACAGCCGCCGCTCTTTAAAGTAGAGCGCAACAAGGTGGTCCGCTATGCCGGTTCCGAGAAGGAACGCGACGAGATCATTGCTGAATTTGGCGAGAATGCCAAGTTTAATGTACAGCGGTATAAAGGTCTGGGCGAAATGAATCCGGATCAGCTGTGGGAGACAACTATGGATCCGGAGAGCCGCACCATGCAGCAGGTATCAATCTCGGACGCGATTCAAGCAGATGCCATCTTTGATACGCTGATGGGCGACAATGTCGAGCCGCGGCGCGATTTTATCAACGAGCATGCTCGTAACGTTAGGAATCTGGATATTTAATATCATACTTGCAGTTCAAGAAACCGCCGATATGGCGGTTTTTTTTATACTTGGGTGTAATGAACGGGGACCGCCGACGTATTTACAGGTGTTGGCGATTTGATCAAATCCCTCACCTTGCAACAAAGGAGGCAAAAAATGCACCAGCAGCGCGCATGGTTCCGTACGGAGGCTGCAAATCCCGAGATGACTTGCAAACAACAATCAAAGATAAGTATTTCCGAGGTCTTTGAGGCCTACTACGAGCGAATTTTCAATTATGTCAGTTACCGAACCGGCAATCGTTTTACGGCGGAGGATATCACCAGTCAAGTTTTTGAAAAAATCGTGGCGAAATATCATACCTTTCAGCCAGGCCGGCGTCCTTTGGAAGTCTGGATTTTCACGATTGCCAAAAACACGTTAACTGACCACTTTCGAGCTTCTCAAAGACACAATACTTGTTCTTTGGAGGCCATCGAAGAGAAGGATTCGAAGCAATCCGGACTTGAGGCGGTTGTCATCAACAAGGAGTCCGAACTCAGCTTGATTCAGGCCTTATCCGTATTGACGGATAAAGAAAGGCAGATCATTGCGCTGCGGTTTGGAGCCGGGCTTAAGAATGTTGAGATCGCCAAGATCATGAATAGCTCCGAATCGAATGTGGGCGTCATTTTATTTAGGTCTATGAAAAAATTAAAAAAGGAACTGGAAAGGGAGGATTACAATGAAGCCTAACACTTCAGCCAATGCCTTTACGAATAGCTTGGACGATTACCTGAATCACGGAAAAATGCCATCCGAAACGGAAATGCACGATCCGGAGGTTGCAGATTTATTGGCTTTGGGAAAGAAGCTGTCCGAGATAGATTTTGATGCCAAGGCTTATAAGGCACAAGCTAGAGAAGAGGTATTTGCCGCCTCAGCTGCTTCAGACAGCGCAACGAACTGGCAGAAGCGTTGGTTCATCAAGGGGGCAATTGCTGCCGCCGCGGTCTCCCTCTTTGTAGGAGTCATGTTCTCCCCGCCTGCAATCGCCGGTGAATGGATGGGAAAGATTATTAAAACATTGTCATTAGGTTACATTGAGATCCAACAGGTAGAGCCTCAGCTCGAAGGAGAAAATATCTCTGTACCTTATGAATTACAAGGGAAGATTTTCGATGAGCATGGAAATGCGTTGACGCAAATGTCAGTGTCGACCCAAAAAGTTTACACAGCCGATGGAGAAGAAATCGAGGAGTATCGCGATGGTGTGATCATTACGAAGCAGGATGCAGAAAGAGACTTGAATGAAATCGGAATGACAACCATTCATGATGCTGCCAAGCTAAACGATCATACGAATTTTGAGGTAAAGGTTCCGGCCTATTTGCCGGAAGGGTACCAATTTGAACGGGCGGAGCAATATAATAATGACGACGGGCTGCCTGCACCTGAATATATCAACCTGTACTACCGAAATACGCAAGGTCAGGAACTTAAGTTGTTTCAACGTGAAGCGAGCGAAGAAACGGCCTATGGATTATCAACGGAAAGTCGGGTAGAGGAAATCGAAATCAACGGCCAGCCGGCCGCCTTGATCGGGAACTCCTCGATAGACTGGCAATCCGATGGGGTTCTCTATAGTTTAGCAGCAGATAAGACAGGACAGAGTCTGAACAAGGAAGAGCTTATAAAAATTGCAGAATCGATAAAATAAATAAAGGAATCTCCATGAAAGAAAGCATCTTGAACGATGTTAATTTCATGGAGTTTTTTTTATGAGGGGAAGGCGTTACTTTTTGTATCTGCCGTAGGCAACGGCGTAGCGGCGAATTTTCTTATAGATTTCCTTGTCTTTCAGATACTTAAAGGGAAACAGTGCGGGCAAGGTGTTCACTTCCAGAATCCAGGGGCGCAGCTGTTCATCAATAGCCAGGTCCAGACCGATTTCTTTCAGATTCGGGAATTTGCGGGCCATTTGCGCGGCTGTTCTTGTTCCAATCGTCTTCATTTCTTTATACAGCAAGCTAAATTGATACGGATCCAGGTACGGGCCGAGCAGTTCCTCGATAGGCTTGATCATGCCGCCTCCATGATAGTTGGTGATAATCTTCTGCTGGGCGGCTACTCGGCCGATGAACCCGGTCGTCTCCCACTTTTTCGAAGGGGTCCTTTGCACGAGGGCACGGAGGTCAAACTTTCGGCGGCGGTAGGTGAGCATATGAATTCCCCTTTGGATCAGGTAGGTCTGTTGGCCGATTCTAGGCTGAATACTCTGATGTGCCTCCTCCAAGGTAGTAAAATATTTGCTTTCTATTCCGAACCTCAGCTTATAGCGAAGCGGGTTGTCAGGGTCAAGCTCATCCTGCCAGGGCTCCATGCTCATCACGCCGTTGCCATAGGTTCCGCGGTCAGGCTTCATGAAGACTAATCCGTACAATTCCACCATATCCTGCAGGTGATTGTACGTATATTTGCGAGTGTCGGGAAGGTACGGACGCAGGCTCTCCCTTTGGTTTAAAAGGAGTGTTTTTTCCCACTTGCTTTGGATACGCTGGATCGCCAACTCCAATATCATCCTTTCTGAAAATCCCGGCTGCGGATAGATGCAGGTATGAAAAACATAGGACAGAAGAGAAAAACAATGGTATAATTATAAGATATGGGGATTTTATAAGTTTTTTGAACGAACCTAACTACAACCTCTCAAAATGCCTATATTCCTAGTGTATGACCTAAGTCTGCAATGGGAATGGACGTATCCCCATTTATTTTGTCTCCATCGTAAAAAAATGGGATGTAAGCAGAGCACGTTTATTTGTTCGGATTTTGTGCAAGTAATATAGTGTTCCCTTTACATAGGCATTTGGATTGATTATTGAAGGAGGTCCAGCATGGCGGAAGAAAAAATGTCGCAAATCATAGACCGGGACATTAATGTGGAAATGCGCGAATCTTTTATGGACTACGCGATGAGCATTATTGTTAGCCGTGCTTTGCCGGATGTAAGGGACGGACTGAAGCCGGTTCACCGCCGTATTTTGTACGCGATGAATGAGCTTGGCATGCATCCTGACAAGCCGTTTAAAAAATCGGCCAGAATCGTCGGCGAAGTGATCGGTAAGTATCACCCTCACGGGGATTCGGCGGTCTATGAGACGATGGTGCGGATGGCTCAGGATTTTTCGATGCGGTATATGCTGGTCGACGGTCATGGCAACTTCGGTTCAATTGACGGCGACTTTGCGGCTGCAATGAGATATACGGAAGCTCGCTTATCCAAGATAGCCATGGAAATGCTGCGAGATATCAATAAAGAAACGATCGATTTTATGCCGAACTATGACGGGGAAGA
Source organism: Paenibacillus apis (assembly GCF_018333295.1). Classification (NCBI taxonomy): domain Bacteria; kingdom Bacillati; phylum Bacillota; class Bacilli; order Caryophanales; family Paenibacillaceae; genus Paenibacillus; species Paenibacillus apis. Next base: position 3,683 of record NZ_BORS01000018.1, on the reverse strand, counting down.
ACAGGAACCGGTAGTTCTGCCGGCCCGCTATCCGAATTTGCTGGTCAACGGAGTATCCGGGATCGCTGTCGGGATGGCGACCAATATTCCTCCGCATAATCTCGGCGAAGTGATCGACGGGGTTCAAGCCATGATTGAGAACCCTGACATCGATTCGCTGGATTTGATGGATTATATTAAAGGGCCTGACTTTCCTACAGCCGGTTATATCATCGGGCGCACCGGCATACGCCAAGCCTATACGACAGGCCGCGGCTCGATTACGATGCGGGCCAAGACAACGATAGAAGAGCACAATAATAAAGCCCGGATTATCGTGGACGAGCTGCCTTACCAAGTGAACAAGGCGCGTCTGGTTGAGAAGATTGCTGAACTGGTGCGGGAGAAGAGAATCGACGGGATTACCGATTTACGCGATGAGTCGGATCGTAACGGGATGCGGGTTGTCATCGAACTGCGCCGGGATGTAAATCCTAACGTGGTGCTTAACAATCTGTACAAGCATACCGCCCTTCAAAGCACGTTTGGCATCAATATGCTCGCGATCGTGAACAACGAACCGAAGATTTTGACGCTGAAGGAAGTGTTGCACCATTACCTCCAGCATCAGATTGAGGTTATTCGGCGCCGGACAGAGTTTGAGCTGAAGAAGGCTGAGGCCAGAGCTCATATTCTCGAAGGTCTGCGGATCGCCCTGGATTATCTGGATGAGGTCATCGCCCTGATTCGTGCCTCCCAGACCACCGAGATTGCGCGTAATGGCTTGATGGAGCGCTTCGGGCTTAGCCATGAGCAGGCTCAGGCGATTCTTGATATGCGCCTGCAACGCCTGACGGGTCTCGAACGTGAGAAGATCGAGAACGAGTATCAGGAACTGTTGGCTAAAATTGCAGAGTATCGCGAGATTCTGGCTAATGAGGGCCTTGTCCTCCAGATCATTAGCGAGGAACTGCAAGAGATCCGTGACCGCTTCTCCGATGATCGCCGTACGGAAATTATCGTGGGCGAGGAGAGCATCCTTGACGAGGATCTGATTCCGCAAGAGGAAGTCGTTATTACGATTACTCACACCGGTTATATCAAACGCCTGCCGCTGACCACCTACCGCAGCCAAAAACGCGGCGGGCGCGGTGTTATCGGGATGGACACCAAGGATAATGACTTCGTGGAGCATCTGTTCGTGACGAACTCCCATCATTATCTGATGTTCTTTACCGATAGAGGGAAGGCGTACCGTCTGAAAGCTTATGAGATTCCGGAGCTTGGACGTACCGCGCGGGGAACTCCGATTATTAATCTGATTCAGATCGAGCAAGGAGAGACCGTGAATGCGGTTATTCCGGTGGAACGATTTGATGAAGACAAATATTTGTTCTTTGCGACCCGTTCCGGCGTAGTGAAGAAGACACCGATCGAGGATTATATCAATATCCGCAAGGGCGGTTTGATTGCGGTGCATTTGCGCGAGGATGATACGTTGATTGATGTGAAGCTGACAGATGGTCAACAGGAAGTGATCATGGGTACAGCGCAAGGCATGTCAATCCGCTTCTCGGAGAGCGATGTGCGTTCGATGGGCAGAGCTGCGACCGGGGTGAAGGGAATCACGCTGGATGCCAGCGACCAGGTTATTGCGATGGATGTTATTGTTCCAGAGCAGGATATCCTGATTGTAACCACGAATGGCTACGGCAAGCGGACCCCGGCGTCCGAGTACCGGATTCAAAGCCGCGGAGGTAAAGGCATCAAGACAATTAATGTCACCGGCAAGAATGGGGCTGTCGTTAGTCTTAAGGTTGTGAAGGATGAAGAGGACCTGATGATCATTACCTCCAGTGGAACACTGATTCGGACGAGCATGTCCGGCATTTCTACCATGGGCCGCAATACCCAGGGTGTGAAGCTGATCAGTATCCGTGAGGACGATTCTGTAGCTACAGTTTGCCGCTCGGACAAGAGTGAGGAAGAGCCGGAGAATGCTTTGGAAGGAGCAGAAGAGAACGCATTGGAAATATTGGATGCTCCTTCTGACTCTAACGAATCCGAAGAATAGAGAACCTGTTTGAATGGAGCAATCATTTGCCGCCAGTCTGTATAGACGGCAGATGGTTGCTTTTATTTTTATATAAAGATTGTTGGGTACGAAGACTCGTAATATAATGAATCTATTAGTTCTTTTTCACTAAATAGAGACCATTCTAGATTTAAGGAAAGTAAGGAGAGGGAGAAAATGCTCAGCGTCCCTGTAATCGAATTAAAGCCAGGCTATAAGACTGCAAGTCATGTACATACTCCCTTGGGCGGTGTCCTTTTGCAAAAAGGAAAGGTGTTGCTGCCAAGAGATCTCGATATTCTGAAGGCCTTTATGATTCATGAAGTGGAGATTGATTTTTCAGCGGATTCAGCCCCGATACTGGATGCCCGCAAATCGTCAAAGGAAACAGAGGATCATACTGCCGCTTCCAGAGCTTCAGAAATAGAGCAGCCGAACTCGGCCCAATTTCATAAGGAATACGAGCGGATGCTTCATCTGCTTAAGAGCGCATTTCAGTCGGTGTTGGCAGCAGAGCTGCCGATTTATGAGCTCCGCCATCAATTGGAACAGCTCTTGAAGCAAAGTAAGAGCTATAATGTGCTCACCTTCATTCCCCGGAACATGAACGAATATGATTATTTATTCCATAATGCGATTCTCTCTGCTTTAACTGCTTATTGCATCGCTCAGTGGCATGGCTTGCCTCAGAAGGATTGGATGCAGGTTGCTTTTGCCGGCCTTCTTCACGATATCGGAAATACGAAGATTGATCCTGCCATATTGTACAAGCCAAATCCCTTGACCGATGAAGAACGGGAAGAGATGCGAATGCACACAACCTATGGCTATCAGCAGCTGCGCAAAACCTCCGCCATCAATGAAGGCGTTCGATTAACGGCCTTGCAGCATCATGAGAAGATGGACGGCACGGGTTATCCGTTCCGCCTGAACGGAGATAAGATTCATATCTATGCCAAAATCGTTGCGGTGGCGGATATCTTCCATGCGATGACACTTAATCGGAGATATAAGAAGGCGCAATCGCCTTATTTGGTGCTGGAACAGATCAAATCCGAAGCCTTCGGCAAATTGGATCCGGCAATCGTCCAGACCTTTGTTGACAAGGTGACGCAATTCCATACCGGAATGCGGGTAAGACTGAGCAACGATAAGATTGGTGAAATTGTATTCTCCGATCGCCAATATCCTACGAGACCTATGGTTGCGGTTCAAGGCGAGATTATTAATTTGACCCAGGCAAGGCATCTTTATATTGAAGAAGTTTTGACTTAGGGGTTGCTTTTGCCTATAGGAATAAGGTATAGTAATATTCACTGCTGCGAAGCGCAGAACGACGGATAAAATTACTTTCAATAGCTTGTTTGAAAAAAAGTTGTTGCATTGATTCGCAGTACGTGATATATTATAAAAGTTGCCGCTGATGAGGTGGTAACGAAATAAGAACCGAAGTTGATCTTTGAAAACTGAACAACGAGTGAGTATTAAATAGAGAATGAATAATTCTCGTCAGTTTTGAAATGAGCAAGTCAAACACTTTATTGGAGAGTTTGATCCTGGCTCAGGACGAACGCTGGCGGCGTGCCTAATACATGCAAGTCGAGCGGACTTGATGGAGTGCTTGCACTCC